>JADFGI010000421.1 GCA_022567815.1 Nitrospinota bacterium | reverse complement strand
GGTAGGTTTATCAAGTCACTGTCTTCGTAATTCGTCGGTATATTCGCCAGTGTCATGCCATAGCCTTCCATTTGAATCTGCATGGCGGCCTTCCCTATCATCATACCGACGAGTCCCCCAGCCGTAGCGGGGTTGCAGTCTGAATCTTCCCCACCACGCACACCCAACTCTACGGTATTCTTGAAGTCACCCTGACCGTGAGGTGCTTGTCGCTCCGTTGCTTTTCAAATTTGATTAAATGGATGAATGAAGAACCATCGGTATAGGTAAGATGCAGGCCTTGCCCTTTGGTTCTCCGGGATGGCGAGACCTCTTGGAATTGTTTCTTGAAGTTGTCGTGTATTGCCAAAAAACCAGACGATTTTTGCAATATATAACTGGACGAATATGCAACCAGTCCAGAAGTCTTGTTGTCAAAATAAAAATCAGCCTCTTTGAATGTGTAACCCCCAAATTTAAATTGCCCTTCAAAGGTCCCTCCGATTCACGTATCGCCTTGGCTTGTTTTCCATTTTATAAACTTCCCCTGATTCCCAATGGCATTTACCACCTGATCCTGGGACATCCCCCATTTGAGGGCCTTGAATCCGGGTATTCCTTTTCCTCCTGCGTCATATTTTTTGCCCTGGATTTCGGGTATACCTTTTCCACCTTCGCCCTTTTTTTCACTCCTGTTGCAGGAAATGGCCGAAATACCGACGATTAGGCCCAGCAGGATAATGGTTAAAAACTGAATTTTTCTCGACTTCATCTTTTCTCCTTCCCAAGTCTTGTCCCCCTTAAATTTCTGGTCACGGAATTACAAGGGCGGTGGTTTCTTATTTTGATTTTTCGGGTTCGGGTATCTCTTTTTGTCCTTTCCCGTTCTTTTGATTTGGTTTATCCTCATGGCGATACTGTTTTGGCCGTCCCATTGTGCGATTGGGAAGCCCGTTTTCGTCATAACGTTCGGGCCAGAGTTCCATTGGCTTCAAGCCCAGCTTTTCTGCAATGACGCGCTCCATCTTCGGGTAGGGCTTGACCAGCGCCAACCGGGGCGCATGCCGGGTGGTGCCCAATTCGCGGGCGATGGCTGAAAGAGACGAGCCTCGTATCCGCAATTGGAATTTGATCCATTCCCGGCGCATGGTTTCTTCCAAAGGTACGAGTAGATGCGTCATGAAAGAATGATATCAACATGAATAGCATATTACAAGCCATTTATACGAGATAAATTTCCCGATTGTTCGAGAATAGAATCTAAATTTCATCAAAGTCAAATCCATTCATGCGAATTAAATAGATGGCTAGGCGAAAATCCATGGGGGACCCGGAAGACAGGGCGCGTTTTGTGGCCCGGTTGCGTGAGACCATAAAGTCGTTCGGAAGTGCGAACAGCTTGGCCAATGCAGCGGGTGTTTCTGAAGGCGCATTGCGCAAATGGGCCAGCGGGGTTTCGGAGCCGACACGGGATCGGTTGGTGGCCATTGCACGGGCGGCGGGGGTGAATGTGTCCTGGCTCGCCACGGGCAGCGGGACGCGGGATCGAACGGGCGGGGGTGAACTACCGGTGCTGGAAGGATTTACGGCGCTGGAAAACGTAACTGAGCAAGGCACGGATCAGGACAACATGAGAGGAATCGCTTTCAGTCAGGAGTGGCTTGAGCGCCATGCGCCCAGTCAGGGGCATATGCTTGCCACCATTCAGGCTCCCGATGATTCTATGTCCGCTTTGATTCCGGCGGGTGCGGAGCTGGTGATTGATCGCAGTACGGGGGAGGTCAACCGGGACGGTATCTATGCCCTGAGAGTGGATGGGGCCTTGCTCGTGCGCCGCCTGCAACGGATTCCAGGCGGATTTATCGAGGCTTCATCCGAAACCGGAACCTACCAGCCCTTCCGGTTTCAAATGAATGACCCGGCGGTTTCTGTGATCGGACGGGTGATTTGGGTCGGAAGAGACCTTTAGTGTCTCCGCTTTCCCTGCCCCCTGACAGTCAATTCCCTCCCTTCCGGAATCAATCCATATCCCTGAAATACTTGATTATTCATTTATATTAGAGTATAATTAAATACGGTCGAGATACCGCCCCGTCACCTGTCCTGCAACGGGACAAGGGGTGGAAAATGGAGGGCATCATGCCTTCCGAATCACCTCGATCACCAACCCAATTTTCCCCTAAAAAGCGAAACGATAAGCGTTTCCCAGATTTCTGGAGGATGGCATGCGTTCGTCTACTGTCGCAATGAAGTCAATCTTCAAACAACCGCCAGTCCTATCGGCAGGCACCCTGTTGTTCGAGTGGTTCCCGGTGGTGGTGCTCGCGGTTTGTGTGGTATTTCTTCAAGGCTACGCGCTTGTTTTCTGGACCGGGCTGCTCGGCAAAGCCGGGTGGGGGTGTCTCTCGGCCTGGAAGTGATCCACCTTTGGGCTTGGTTTCGGGCTGCGGTGTCGGCCCGGTTTTCCCGCCTCGCCTGGATGATCCTTGCTTTTGCGGCAACGGGTCTTTTGCTTGCGGGTGCCCTACATGAAGTGATCAGGCCGCTACAGCAGGAATCAGCACAGATAAATGCCGCGACCCAGGAAAGGCAAACCCTGAAAGCCGAAAGCGGGGTGCTCAAGGAAAATCTCCA
>JADFGI010000050.1 GCA_022567815.1 Nitrospinota bacterium | reverse complement strand
TTCAAGATCATTGTAATTCATTAGATTAATAATACCATCAGATGTGATATACCAGGTTTTAGGAGTTTTAACCTGCCCAAGCAGCTCGTTTTTAGCTGCACCTTTATTCAAAACTTGTTTTGCCAAAAAGAGTCCTGAACTCTTGCCCCCTAACTTACCATGGCTCCCAAGAGGAAATATTATGTGTTTTATTAGTTCGTTAAAATCTTTAACCTCAATAACTTGTTTAGCAATGTGAACAAAGTCCGGTTGATCGTTTAATAACCGCCGGGTTAATGAAACCCTTAAACCTTTTTCTCTTGGGATTGAAAGTTCAAGTCCATGTGGTGAAAGATGATGAAATCGTTCAATGGCACTGCTGATTTCAGCTAATGAGGAGCTGTTATTTTCAAGAATATTAACAAGAAAATTCGATCTGTCTTCTTTGATCCAGTTGTGAATACGTTCAAGAATCTCCTGATTGCTTAAATGTTTTTCAGCAACTTTAAAGATACAATATTTTAGTTTAAAGGTTTTCTGGATTGTTGTATATACCCTGTTCAAGGGTTATCTTCAACGTTATACACCCTCTTACGAACTGTCAAATAAGCCCTGAAAAATCAGAGATTAAAATGGAAATCCCCATTGAGAAACAGGCCTGGCCATTACCAAAAAGTGATTACTGGTCGACCCCTTTTGCGGAAATGCTTCTGCATCACCTGGAACTTTTTCCCGGCGCGTCGGTTTTAGATATCGCCTCGGGGAGCGGAATCCCCGCATTTCACATCGCCGAGCAGGTTGGCCCCGATGGACAGGTTTTGGGATTGGATTTACACCCCGGCCAGATCCTTCGTTGCCGCACAGCCCAGGGTTCCCATCTTCCCTGGCTCCGCTTTGCCCAGGCGGATATGCGTGCCCTGCCCGCCGACCTCGAACCGTTCGACAGAATCACCGGCAACATCGCGTTCATGTTTTTTCGTCCCAACCGATTTGAAGCCCTGCAACAATTGATCGGGTTTCTCAAGCCCGGAGGGCAGATCGTGTTGACCTTCCCCGCGCTCGGCACATTTGATTCTATCTGGCAAAGGGTGGACCGGGAAATGGCCTCCCGCGGACTCAAAAAAGAACGCGACGCACTCGCCGAATATATCGCCGAGCGTCCTTCCGCCAAAGAGGTCCGGCAATGGCTCACGGATTTAAAGATGGAACGCATCGAAGTGGCTGAATGGCCGTTAGAAATCGAGTCCGGTCCGGGGAAAGCGTTTCTCAATCATCCGTTGCTACGCGGCGGATTTTTGGATGACGCCTACGAATGCTTCGAGGATCAGGCCCTGGCCAATGAGGTGATGGATGCCGTGGCCGATGACCTAGCCAGTTTCACCCCCTTGCTGGCCCTGCGCTGTGCTTTCTCCGCCTGGCGGCCAAAGGAATGAGCGTCCATTCATGACACCGGCTCAAGAAAAAAAGTCTTGCCGAATTTGCCATTGCTCTTCTACATTATTTTTTCGGGATCATCGGGAATTTTATAAATGCTCCGAATGCCGTTTGATTTTTACGGAGGATTTTCCCGGCAAGGGCGCAGAAGAAAAGCATTATAAAGACCAGTGGGCGGCCACCGATCCGGATTTCTGGAAAGGACAGGTGGACGTGTTACTGCAACTGATCAACCATTACTTGTCGCCAAAATATATTTTAGACTTTGGTTCCGGGTCCGGAGAAATGACCCACGAATTTCGTAAACGAGGTTTTGATGTCACGCCGCTGGAACCCATGACGCATGGATATCTCAAGGATCAGAATTATTCCGTTAAATTCGATGTGGTGATCGCAGTGGAAGTGATCGAACATCTGCTGGAGCCGTGGGATGAAATCCATGAAATCGAAAAAGTTTTGGCCCCGGATGGTATCGTTGTCTTTTCCAGTCTATTGACTAACCCGTTCATCGACCGCCCGGACGCGAGGGACCAATTTAAAAACTGGTGGTACAAGGACGATCCGACGCATGTCAGTTTTTTTTGCAATCGGGTTCTCTCCAAAATGGCCGATATGGGAAACTATGACATCGATATCATTGGCGATAAAGTGTTCGTCTTAAAAAGGAAGTAAAGCTTTTGTTCAGGAAGAAACCGTTCTTCGCTTTGGAATCGGAAAAATGTGCCGGAGATAAAGCCGTATTACCAATTCCAAGTTTGATTTTTTAATTTTATTTGGTTAAGTTATATGCAATCTCCAAAAGAAATCCATAGCATTGAGAAAAATTTCCTCAAACCCAGGGGCGCGACATGCAAGCTACCCAACAAACGGGTACCGAAATTCAATCGGTTCTGGACAAATTCTGCGAAGGTTACGCGAATAAAGACATCGACGCCCTGCTGGATCTTTTCGACTCCGACCCGGATGTCCTGGTCATCGGCACCGGCGAAGATGAAAAGCGAACGGGACTGGATGAAATCAGAATTCAGTTTGAGCGCGATTTTTGCCAGTCCGAGCGGCTGACGGTGGATTTTGAAAATGTCACCATATCACAACAGGATTCGGTGTGCTGGGTCGCCGGAGACACCAACGTTTACTTCACCGCGGAAGCAAAAGCCATACATGTGTTTCTTCGCTTCACGGCAGTCTTGACCCAGCGCGACGGAAAATGGCTGTTCGTCCAAACCCATTTTTCTTTTCCCTTCTCGGGCCCGTCGGAATAATGCTCTACCAACCATCGTCCCTTACCCTAAAAAGCAGAAGTGGACCTACCCAAAGTCAAAAATGTTTCAGGTCACAAAACTTCCATAAAGAAATAGCACAAACACAACCTCAAAGAACTTGCCCATAAATACAATATCTCCGAACGCCGGTCCCTTTTGGGATGCGTGTGGATGCCTTGCGCGCGAGGGCCAACGGCCATTAGCAAAACTTGGGGAAATTTCTACAATTTTGATAGACCTCATGGCGCTTTGGCAGGAAAAACGCCTCATGAAATCTTAAAAGAAAAAATGCAGGTGTAGATCCTGTGGACCCTGTGCGAAAATGACGCAGACATTTTTCACAAGCCATAGGAAATTCATCAACCTTAGTTCGTTTTATTACAATTTATATTTGAATCGTCAGGCGAGAAATTAAAGAGATTTTTATATTTCCTTCCTATCAATTCTCCAGGACCACCCGGTAACGCACCTGATTATTCCTCAGCCTGTCGATTCCCTCATTGACTTTCGACATGGGAATGGTCTCAGTGCAGGGTTTGATGTCATTCAGGACAGCGAAGTCCAGCATTTCCCGTATATCCGTTCGACTGCCGATGGGGCTTCCGCAAATCGAGTTTCTTCCCACGATGAGGCTGAACACAGGAATGCTTATCGCCTCTTTGGGCACGCCCACGAAACAAAGTCTGCCGCCGGGCCGGAGGGCATCGACATAACTTTCCCAGTCAAGATCGGCGTTTACGGTTGCAAGAATGAAGTCCTGGGTGGACGCCACTTTCTCCATAGTTTGAGAATCGTTGTCGTACACAAAATGATGCGCTCCCAATCCCCGTGCCTCGGATTCCTTTTCGGGGGTCGAGGAAAAAGCCGTGACCTCGCATCCCATCTTGCTGGCAAATTGCAGGGCCAGGTGGCCCAGTCCCCCGATTCCGATGACACCCACCTTCATGGACGGTCGCACTTTGTAATATACCAGGGGGGAATAGACGGTCACGCCGGCGCATAAAAGCGGGGCGGCGTATTCGGATTCCAGCCCATCGGGAAGAGGAAATGCGAACCGGTGGTCTATGCGGATGGCCTCGGCAAATCCGCCATGATTCCCGACACAGGTATCCTTGAGTTGCGAACAAAGATTTTCAAATCCGCGCAGGCAATATTCACATTTAAGGCATGCGGACCTCTGCCAGCCGATTCCTACCCGTTGCCCCTTGTCCAGCCCTTGAACTTCGGCCCCAAGGGCGGTTACGGTTCCGACGATCTCATGACCGGGAACAAATGGAAAATCCGTAATCCCCCAATCATTGTCGATGAGGTGGATGTCACTGTGGCAGATTCCACAATGGGAAATCTTCACCTCCACTTCATGACGCTCAAGAGGTTTGGGATCGTATTGAAAAGGCTCCAGGAGTCCGTTCGGTTTTTTTGCGGCGTAACCACGAATGGTCATTTAAATGTTTCCTTTGGAGGCCAATTCATCGTTTAATTTCTGTTACCGTAACACAGTGCTTGGGCCGATTAAAGCAACCCCCCTGTATTACACCTATTTTAAATATTATTTTATTCCTGCCGGGGTTTATGCAGGGCGGGTTTCCGTAGTTTTTATAATTTCATTTCTAAAAATACTCTCAAGCGGGTATTATGCAACGTTAAATTTTTGTCAACGGACGCCATCAAAAAACCGTTGATTCCAGCTTGCCGATGTCCTTATTAATTTGTTTTGAGGGCAGGATTCGGTAACTTTAAAAATTTAATTGTATGACTTTAAGAAAATCATTTATCCCGGTTTGCCTTTGGTTGATCCTGATAATCCTTCTTTCCTACCTTTACTCCTATCCCTACACCGAGATAAAACCAGCCTATAAGACCCTTCGCCTTCTCTAATCCAGTGATCCGTATCATTGATATACGCGATCCGGAAAAGCAGGGGAAATAAAACCCCCTTGTGGGTTTTAAAAAGATTTGACAACTTGAGGGTTCCATGAAACCATCAATCGCTAATTGGTGGGTCGTTGCGTTGCTGGGGATTTGAGAAAAGAGAAATGGTAACTACGGGCAAAACAAAAATTTAATTAATTTATACCGCCATCCTTCGGGTTGGCATTTTTTTTGTCCGCAGTCGGCCTCCTCCCCGCACAAGGCTTGGAAATATCAGGGCCTTTTTTTTAAATGGGAAGACTTTATAAATTCATGTAGTTTTCAGAGTTGTTCCCTCGTTTAGAAGGAGTGTTTCAAGCATGACTAGTGGAACGGTAAAATGGTTTAACGAAAGTAAGGGATTTGGCTTTATTGAAACAGAAGAAGGAAGCGATTGTTTCGTTCATTTTTCTGAAATCCAGGGAGAGGGGTTCAAAACTTTGAGGGAAGGCCAGGCGGTCGAATTCGAGATGGTTCAAGGACAAAAAGGTCCTCAAGCCACCAAAGTGGTGCCTAAATAAATTTTCCACACGATACCCGGCAGAGATCGTTCTCTGTCGGGACTGTCCCCTAAATTTCATTCTATCCTGCGACAAAATCATCACGGTCATTTACCACATGGACACGCCGGATATTCTCCGGATCCAAATCACTTTTCCATCATGTTTTCTACGCCCTATTCCCGCTTTGCCGAAAGCTTGATCGAATTGAGGCCAGTCTATTATGTTCGACAGGCGGACCAAAGGATGACTTACTTGGATAACATCTCATGGACCCCATCCCAATCATCTGGCGGAGGTTGGAATTGATAGTCCTTGCACCGTTGGAGGTAGGTCAATGAAGGACCGTCATGTTCATTGATCTGTAAAATTTTCTCAAAGTAGGCGAGTGCTTCCTCCCATTTGCGGGTGGAATAATATTGTACTCCTTGATTGAACAGGGAAAGGATAGTGTTGACTTGTGAGTTCATTTCCCCTTTCCGGCCTAATACCTCGTAGATTTTTACCGGTTCCTTTCTACCCATAACCCGTATTGTGTCGAGTTCCCTGGTCTCGATATCATCTTTCACCCTTTCATAAGTGGACCCGCTGATCATGGTCTCGGTCTTATATAGTTTGTTAACCCCTTCCAATCGCGAAGCCAGGTTCACCGAATCGCCCATCATGGTGTAATCCATCCGGGTTTTGGAGCCCATGTTGCCGATGACCATTTTTCCGGTGTTCATGCCTATCCGCATATAAAGCTGGTGTTTTCCTTGAGCCTTCCACACCGTACGCATCTCTTCCAACCGCTGTTGCATCTCGATGGCCACCAGACAGCATCGCAGGGCATGGTCCTCATAAGGAACCGGAGCGCCAAAAAAGGCGATGATGGCATCCCCCACGAACTTGTCCACCGTCCCATCGTATTTAATGATGATATCCGTCATCTCGGTAAGGTAGTCATTCAAAAGTTCAACCAACTCTTCGGGGGACAAATTTTCAGAAATGGAGGAAAACTCGACAACATCGGAAAAAAAAGCGGTCACAACCCGTTCTTCGCCACCCAGGGCTAATAATTCTGGTTTGGCGATAATCTGATCGACCACTTTTTTTGAGACATATTTTTCAATGAGGTCTTTAATAAACTTTTGGTCTCGGTTGGTAATCACCTGAACCACAACCACCATGCCGGAAAAAAACAATAACCCGCTTCCAAGGGAAGTGGCGACAGGGAAAACCCGGTATTCGCTGAACTCACGAAAGGTCCAAACAACAATGGCAAACAAAACAACCACGCCCACCAAATAAAGATAATGGATGTTTTTGAGCATCGCAACAACGGCAAAGATCAATCCGACAATAAGGGCCAAAAAGATTGCGTCCACGGACGACCATTCCCGGTAAAATGAATTATTCAGCAAACCGTTCAAGATGGCCGCGTGAGAAATGACCAGAGGGACCTCTTTCTCATAGATAGGGAACCTGCCGAAATCCGGGATTCCCGGCGATACGTCGGCAATGAATATAAAACGGCCCTCAATGAATTGTTCCGCCAGCTCATCACGCAAAAATTCGTCGGCATAATACTTGCGAAAATTGTGCGCGTTTATACTCTGGGAATTCCTTCCCTCCATTGGGAAAAGAGGCAAAAAGGTTTCCCCTCTGGCATTGATGGGGATTCTTATACCTTCGCTCCCATCTTTCCTGGAGGGAATGTAGATTTCCCTGCCCCAATCAATTTTTATTTCGTTAAACGGGATATTGTTTGCGTCCAGATAAAGGGCAAGGGGCAGGGAAGGGAGGTAACCTGCATCCTGGCCCAATTTAACGATCATCAGGTAATGGCGATAGATGCCATCGGAATCGCTTGTTAAATTTATATGTCCTGTATTAAGAGGCGTGAGGGGTTGTCCGTAAAACGCGTCTCGGGAGTGCAGAGGACTGGTGGCACGCAAGCGGCTGGTGCCATGGAATGCAGGGGGGCGGCCTGTTTCATGGGGGGAGGAGACTGCCGAAAAACGCTTTAGTTTTTCAAAAAAAAGCCCGCTCTTCCAGAAAAATGGTTCAGAGTCTTCGGACAATTCAAAGGCAACGGGCAGATAAACATTTCCCACCTCATTGACTGATTTTTCAAACTCAGCATCCTTTTCCGGGTCGCTGGGATGGGCAAAAATGATATCGTAAGCGATTTTTCGCGCCCCAAGGTCAGCCAATTCCCGGCTGATGTTTGCCAAATATTCTCTGTTGAGCGAATTGCTCCCCGCATCCTCGTAGGTTTTATCGGTGATATCAAGAAAGGTAATGTCCGGGGCCAGTTCTACGCCTTTCCCCCATGCAGAAATTTTTTTATAAACATAATCCAGTAGCTGAAAATCCCAGCGAGTCCAGTATGATCCGTGAATAAGATAAAATCCAAAAACGATGGTATTTAATCCCAATAAAACGCTGGTGATTAATTTACATTGTTTTTTAGTTCTCAACATTGAATTTATATCTTTTCACAATCCAGCCCATTCCGATTGAGGTGCGGGTTCCTCCTTCCAAACCCCTGACAGACCCGCCCATATCTATCCCACCACCAGGACTGGGTCCTTCGGGCTTTGGAATGCGCCGTTTTTTCAATAAATCTTCCTCTAACTGTTTCCATTCCTCATAAGAAACGGAGCCGGATGCAAATAAAGTTTTGATTTTCGTTTGCTCCCCGGCGGAAATAATGACGGTAATGAATTCTTCATTTTTGCCATCAGGTTTGTAGGATTGATTTGCCGTTGGGAATATCCTGGTTTGGGCTTTTTTTGCCAATTGATTGTTTGGGTTTAGCAACTCCGCACCTTTTTTGTTGGAATTGACGATGTAAACAAAGGCGTCGATTTCCGGGGTCACGTGGACCATCAGGCTTTCATTAGGGGACAAACTGTTTTTTATGGGTCCCGCCTGCCTTCCGGAATCTTTCTTTCCATCCTTGATAATTTCGATTCCAATTTTAGCCCGGACCACCACCTCATCCGCTACCACCAGAGATGGAAAAATAAAACCGGTTAAAAATACCACTGATACAGTTGATACAGCTTTTTTAAGAGATAACATAATAGCTCCCTTTACTCAGTGTGTTAAATGAATAAAAAGGCATCCCGGCGAAAATGAAAAGGATGATGGTGTCTTTCCCCAGAGAAATTCCTGAAAATTTTCCGGGAGGGCTAATTCATTGTTTAATACCAATTTGTTCTTTTGCTATGCTGAAAATCCTCGCATTTTCGGGCTATTCTGTCAACCATCGGAGCCGCTGGTCAAAAGCCGGTTCTGTTTTTCGCTTTCCCGTCAAAAAAAAGTCGAGTCCATTGCGCGAGGGATCCTGAATATCAGGAGGGAGAATGCACCCCATTAATTTTGAGCATCGTTTTGACCCTTGAATTTCGGTTGAACCTTATTTCATTATCCAATTCATTTATCCACCCACAATGGACGCATGGATAACTATTTTCCAATTCAGCGGGAAACTGAAAGGTATCGTCGATTTTATTATTGCGTTCGCAATCTGGATTTTTGCAAATAAAACCGCAGATATGATCTGGCATTTTCAGCCTCCAAACTCCAATTATAAGATTCTCCAGGGCTCGTGAGCCAGCGTACCCCTTCTTCCCCGCGTTGCGGGGGCCATCAAAGCCCTTTCAGGGCGTCTTCCGGCGAGTCAAAAATTTCAAATACAGTCTGCAGGTTGGCTATATTAAAAACATCCTTGACTGCGGGAGTCAAACTGGTCAGCCGGAATTTCGTGTTGTTATTATGACTCCATTGCAACCCTTCAACCAGAGTGGCGATACCAAAACTATCGATATAGGACACCTTGGAAAGATCAACAATAATTACTTTGGAATTATTGTTAAATAAGTCCATCAAATGTGTCTGGACCTGGGCGCAGGTATTCATATCGATTTCGCCCTCAATCATAAGAGTAGCTACTCCGTTGTCGCTTTGATTGGATTGAATGTCCATAATCATACCGTCACCTGATTCCTCATTGGGACGTGGTCTGTTTGTCTTGCAGATTCTAGCACATTGTCGGAATTGTTCCTTACCGGATGATTTTTTTGGGGTTAAAAAATTGAACTTTCGAATAGTTGAGCAGGTAATATTGAAAATAGAGCTGTGAGGAATCAAAAATAGTCCTGTATTTAGTAGTAATAGCCATTTCTGAAATTTACCAATCCCCACAACCACCAAAATCGAGTCGGCCAAATTCAATCTGGGAACTCCAAACTCCCCATTATCTGGGGGTCTATTTGGTTTCCGAATTTTACGAGATTACTTAAAATACAAGGTGAAATTTGGGTTGATTTAATGTAAATTTAATCCGTAGAGTGATATAAGGTTGAAAAAAATAAAGGAATTCCTTCTTTCAGCAGGAATATTCCTGCAAATATCCCCGTTTAGATATTTGGTTGAAGAAAGTTGATTGGTGATTTAATATGACCAGTCTATCTATTTTACTTCCAGCGTTGAGGGCTGTTTTACCGCTTAGGCTGATGCGCGTGTCAGAAAAATTGCAAGGGTGGAATATGGCCTGGATGTTCGCCTTCTTTGCAATATTGCTGAATGTGGTTCATGGCCCAGTTTGTTTTGTCGATTGTCTTTTCCTTGGCGAGTTCCCCTCGTCCCTTGCTTCCGCCCCCTTTGTGACCCCGGAGATTTCCTTTTTCATGATTTTTGGAATAACAGGGGCTTCCCCTGTTTTCAAATCTTTCCAACGTTCGCAAGAATCCATAGAAAAGAACGACGCACTGTTGAACACCCTGTACAAGATTTCTCCTGTGGGAATTTTTCGGACCAATCGGAAAGGCAGGTGTATTTTTGTCAACCGGCGCTGGTGTGAAATTGCCGGACTTTCTCCCGAACAGGCCCAAGGAGATGGATGGGCAAAAAGCCTGCATCCTGAAGACCGGGACCGGGTGGCGAAAGAGTGGAATGAGGCCGCTGAAAAAGGACTGCCGTTTCAGGCGGAATACCGGTTTAAACGTCCCGATGGTAAAACCACCTGGGTGCTCGGTCAGGCTGAGGCGGAAAAGGATTCCTCGGGAAAAATTTTTGGATATGTCGGAACGATCGCCGATATTTCCGAGACTAAACAAGCCAGGGAAGATCTGAAATCCTCTCATCAATTATTAGACACCATCCGGCACTTTCTAAGCCAATACATTGATTGCCTTTCCACGGGTAAGTCAAAATTGATATTCGACGATCTTCTTGGCAATATCCTTAAATTGACTCAAAGTGAATTTGGATTCATTGGAGAGATATTTTATACTCCCGAAGGCAAAGCCTATCTGAAAACACATACCATTACCAATATTTCCTGGAACAGGGAGACGCGAAAACTATACGACCAATACGCTGAAATCGGCATGGAGTTTTACAATCTGGACAATCTTTTCGGGGCCGTCATAACTACCGGGAAACCTGTCATCTCCAATGACCCTTCCAAAGACTCCAGAAGTGGTGGGCTTCCTAAAGGACATCCCCCCTTGAATTCCTTTCTGGGCCTTCCGCTTTATCACGGTGAAACTGTCATCGGCATGGTGGGTCTCGCCAACCGGCCCGCAGGTTATGATGAAGAGACTATTGAGTATCTTCAACCGTTTACTACAACCTGCTCGAATCTTATCAATGCTTACAGAAATGACGAAAAGCGGAAACGCGCGGAAGATGCGCTCAAAGAAAGTGAGCAAAGGTTCAAGGATGTTTTAGATAACGCCACGGCGGTTGTTTACATTAAAGATTTGGAGGGCCGCTTTATTCAGGTCAACGCCCTGTTTGAAAAAATATTTCATTTGAGCAAAAGAGAAATTGTAGGGAAAACCGATCACGAAATTTTTCCAAAAGAGGTTGCCGATGCTTTTTATGAAAACGACCGCAAGGTTTGGGCCAAGGGAGAGCCCATAGAGTTTGAGGAGGTAGCAAAACTGGATGACGGGCTGCACACCTATATTTCCGTCAAGTTTCCATTGCAGGACTCTCAGGGAAACACCTACGCCGTTTGCGGGATCAGCACGGACATTACCAAACGGAAAAAGGCTGAAGCGTTTATCGCAGGGCGAAACATGATCCTGGAACTTATCGCAACGGGATGTTCCCTGCAAGAAACTCTGGATGCCTTGACCCTTTCAGTTGAGGAACAAACAAGTGGTCTTTATTGTTCCCTGCTATTACTCGATGAATCCGGCAAGCGTTTGTTCAATGGATCCTCTCCCAGTATGCCGAAAGATTATGTTAAAGCCATTAACGGGTTTGCCATAGGGCCATGTGTTGGCTCATGCGGGACGGCGGCATATAAAAAAGAACTTATAATCGTCGAAGATATCGCCAGCGACCCATTGTGGGCGGACTATAAAAAAACTCCCCTAAAATATGGCCTGAGAGCCTGTTGGAGCGCGCCTATTTTGGGTTCCCAAGGGCAGTGTCTGGGCACATTTGCTCTTTATTATAAGGAAATCCGGAAACCCGCGGACTGGGAGCTGGGTTTTATAAAATCTTCCGCCCACATTGCCGGACTCGCCATTGAGCGCAAGCGGGATGAGACAGCCCTGAAGGAGGCAAACGATCGGCTTGAGCGGCGCGTTCAGGAGCGTACGGCGCAATTGAAAGAAAATGAGGCGTACCTTCAAACTATTTTTGATAATGTCATGGATTCCCTTATCACTGTGAATCATAAGGGGGAGATTGAATCGTTTAATGCCGCCGCCGAAAAAATATTTGGTTATAAGCCCAGGGAAATGTTTGGAAAAAATATAACCACGCTCATTCCTGAATCCTACCGCCAAAAACACTCTCAAGGATTTAAAAGGTATTTGGAAACACGTGATTCAACATTTTTATGGAACAATTTGGAGCTGGAGGGATTGCGTAAGGATGGGTCCATCTTCCCCATGGAAGTTTCCATCAGTGAAATAATCCGTGAGGACAAGTTGTCCTTCATCGGTGTTTTTCGCGATATAACCAAGCGCAAACGGGCGGAGGCCGTGGTTTTGGGGCAAAACCGTACGTTGGAACTGCTGGTTAAAGGAAGTACACTTTCCGAGATCCTGGATACCCTTTTGGAATCGACAGAAGGTTTGTTGGAGGGGGCAAGTTGTTCCATAATGATCCTGGATGAATCGGGCAAATATTTGCGCAACAAATCGGCTCCCAGCTTGCCGGAGGCCTTCCTTAAGTGGGTGGACGGACTTTGTATTGGTCCTGATGTTGGCAGCGGTGGATCGGCGGC
>JADFGI010000420.1 GCA_022567815.1 Nitrospinota bacterium | reverse complement strand
TCCTATTTTTCCAACTTTTTATTATCCCGGAAAGGGGGTTTAGGCTTGTGGATGTGATGTACAGTGGTTGTGAAGGGTCATATGGAAATGGGGGAGAGTGAGCGCTTCGATGGGCGACACGGCGGGATCGCGCATCATGGTGATCAGCGAACACATTTCCCCGGAGTTCTGACCATAGGCTTCCAGTTGCCGTATGCGCACACGATGGGCGCGGTTTTCATAGAGCGCCGGGTCCTCGGCCATCGCCTTGATCCCATTGGCGTCCTCGTCATCGTCCGCGCAATCGCCCCGCCCGAACGCCTTGCGGCAATTCACCGGGCGCACCGGGTAGATCGAACAGCCCCCAGCGCCGTCCCGGGCCTTATTGTCGTAGAATACGCACTTAACCTTGCGCTCCCGCCAAGCAGCCGCAAATTTGTCAGCCGTCTCGAAACGCGGCTTGCCTTCCTTGTCCACGGCAATATCCCGCATGGACTCGGCCCGCAATTTCACCCGCTCCAGCACTTCGCGCCAGCCGGGCACGTTCGCCCGGAGCCACGACATGATGCCCAGCGCCTCATAGGGCGTCACCGTCACCAGCAGGTCGCAGCAGGCATGGCCGTAGGCGCACTCCCCGCACTGTTCCTCGCTGTATTCGGGGTCCAGGGCCAGCGCGTTTGACATGATCCGCCCGTATCGTTCCAACTGCCGCGCGAGAATGTTCGCGCCGACCATGAAGGGGTTAACGCTCATCTTCCAGCCCCCGAGGCCTGGCCGGAGGCGCCGAGCCGCGCCTGCCCTTTGATCTTGGCGAGGTTCAAATTCAGTTCCTGATGGCGGGCTTTGGCTTCTTTCACGCCGGGAGACATGTCGTTCTGACTGAGGATCAGTTTATTTTTCTCTGTGAAATGATCGTTGACCGCTTTTTGGGCGGTTTCAATGGTCGTCGCTCCGCCGCCCGCCGCGCCGGTGCCAGGGCGCAAGGTGCCTTCCTGCAACTGGCGGCCCAACCCGTAGAGCACTTTCCGCATTTCAGGATGCTGGTCAAGACCTGTTATTTCGAGGGATTTCCGCAGGTCATCGCCGAAGAAATGCTCGTTGCCGCGTTTCATATGTTCCAGGTTGGCGTCGTACTCCGCGCCCCACTCACTCCGCAGCATCCGTTCCGTCTCGGCCTTGCGGGAATCCATGCGGGTATTCCGCTCACCGGTGACCCGCGCATCGTCGGCATCCATGTCGGTGAACATGGCCTCGGCCTGCTTCGCGGAGAGACCGTGCTTGTGGGCCAGCGCCCGGAAGGCCGGCGCATTCGCCTTGTCGGGCAGCTTGTAGCCGTCCGGACTGTCGGGGGGCGCATGACCCAGCTTGGAGAGCACCGCCCGGCGTCCCGCATCGTCGCCGGGAGCATCCATGTCGGCCATGGAACGGGAACTGAATGTCTTGTTCAGGCTGATAAAGGACTCGGCCAGCTTCCGGCCACCATCCGGCCCGCTGAAATTCTTGAGAGCGCCTTCGCTCCGTATTTCGGACGGCAGGCCGCCAAGGAAATCCACTCCTCCATCGCCACCCGTGGCCGATGTCGCTCCGAGGGCTCCTCCAGTCGCACCTACGTTTCCAGCACCGCCTAGATTTTCAGTCATCAATCGCCTCCATATCGGCTATTTGTTGAAGCTCCCGAGGTTTCAGCCGGAGCATTTTTAGAATGTGGAGGACCATGAAACGCTTGCCCTCCTCAAATTGAAGGACTGCGTCAGCATCCCCTCCGTGCGTAATCATCATTCCGCCCTCGCGTACCAGATTCGCCAGCACGATTTGACCGGCAGGGCTGTCGAACACGTCCCGGTACGCCCCAGGCAGCGAACCGCGCTTGAAGCGCACGGCCACTTGATCCAGGAAGTCCGCGCTTTTTCCGATCCATTCGGTCATCAGGAATCCTTCAGCTTCAACCAGCCAACAGTAATTGAATCCTCCTGGCCTTTCAGGAACATGTCCCCATCAGGAGGGTAAAAGTCGGCAGCCGACACCGCGATCTCTTTGCAAAACCGCTCGCCCCATATCGTGGTGACTACTCGGACTTTTTTCATCCACGCCCACTTTCCGGTGGGCTTCCAGTGCCCACCCTCGGCGGTCCATAGCCGCGTTGGGAGTAACGCGAATTTATAACTTTTCTCAACGCTCATCACGCGCCTCCTTCGAGGAGTTGGAGCGACCCTTTGCTGTGGGTGTGATGGCCCCTGGCCACCAGCACCGCCTCCTGGTCCGGGGTTCCCTCGTGGAGGCCGTCGTCGCCTCGTGCGCGATTCCGCGCGGGTGTTCGAACCGGTCTGGGTCGGTGATGAGCCCATGCAGGACGGGGGGATGGTGGATCGTTGCGGCATCGACGCCTGGCGTTTGTGGCGGCCCAACCAGGGCGGCATTGTCCACTGGGTGCAACGAACCGGAGGTCAGGATGTCGATGTGGACATGCAGGGGCTCACGATCGTGCGCACACCGCGTTCGGGCGCAAACTTCTTCAATCTGAAGGACTTTGCCCGGCAGGTTGAGGAGGCCCGCGAACTCACAGCGCATGCCATCTGTGCCGAGATGCGAAGCGTTCTCAGATCCAGAGCATTCAAAGCCTGTGGGTGCGCCAGACCTCCCAGGCTCAACGTGCGCAACACCGGCAGCGCCGCCAGCGGGGAGAT
>JADFGI010000419.1 GCA_022567815.1 Nitrospinota bacterium | reverse complement strand
CTTTTGGAGGGGTGATCGTTGAAAATCTGTTAATAAAATTTAGTGGGGAACCCATCTATATTGATATGCGGGGATCTTCCACCAACCCTCTTTCGCCTGAAGAGGTCATGATCCTTGTCATAAATCTGCTCTGCCCTTCGGAAAAATTTCCAGAAACGGAATCGAAAAGGACTCATTTGTATACGGCCCTTTTACAGCGCAGGAAAGTTATTCTGTTCCTGGACAATGTTCCGGATTCTCACACATTAAAATGTCTCCTGCCTCCAAAAAACTGCGCCCTTGTCGTCACGTCTGTAAAGCCTCTGGCAGTGCCCCACTTGATTTCCAAAAAACTCAATCTGTTGGATACCGTCGATGCGCAAAATCTTCTATTGAAAATTACTCCGCGAACGGGTTTCTGGGCCAATGAAATTTCCTCCATGTGCAGTAATTTTCCTCTGGCTCTTGTCCTTGCCGGGCAACATGTTGCCACATACCATAATAAGGATTGCGCCAAATTGGTGGAGTTTATGCGTCATGGCTTGAAACAGCTCAAATCCAAACCTGGGGATGAGACCAAAAAGAGTGTGGATGTAGTCCTGAACACCAGCTATCGGTCCCTGTCCGAAACGGCCGCCGCAGTTCTCAGAAAACTGGTTCTTTTTCCGGAATCGTTTGATCGTAAGGCGGCAAATTTTCTTTGCGAGGATCCCGAAAATGAACATTTGGTAAATCTACTCTCGCTGGGTTTGATCTCCCACAATGACGAAACCAGCCGGTTCTACTTTCACCATCAGGTACGCCGTTTCCTGATGGCCCGGCTCAAAGAAGCAGAGCCGCCGTTGGTGGAAAAACGGTTTGTCACCTATTTTCTGACGGTGATGATTGCCGCAGGGGAATTTTATGCGCAAGACGGAAAGGATAGGGACCAGGGTTTGAACCTGTTCGATTTGGAGTGGGAAAACATCAAAAAAGGTTGGGCCTGGACGAATGCAAACAGTGAAAAGGATAAAGAAGCAGATAACCTCTGCCTGTCTTATACCGAAGCGGGGGTTTCGTTGCTGGTCCATCGGAAATCCTCCGCCGAACGCTTGCAATGGTTCGAGGCCGCTTTGGGTTCCGCGAGACGCCTGAACGAAAGTGAAGCGGAGGGCAAATACCTTCTGCTCCTGGGGATAGAGCACAATCGGTTGAATCAAGGGGAAGAGGCGTTGGAGCATTTGGAAGATGCGCTCAAGTTGTCGAATCAATCGGAGGACAAAACGATGGAAAGGAAAGTGCTGGGGCAACTTGGTTTGGCTCATCAAGCTCTTGGCAAATCTCACCAAGCCATCGAATTTTTGGAAAAAGAACTGGAACTCTATAAAATTTCAGGGGAAACCGAAGGGAAGGAATATGTACTGGAAAACCTTGGCCGGGTCTATTTAAAAGTGGATGAGTCCAATCGAGCCATTGAATATTACAAAATGGAATTAAACCTGGTTGAGGAACGGGAGGACGAGAAACGTCAAGGCCGAATATTAAGGGATCTTGGTGATATCTATATTTCCCAGGGAGACCACGCAAGCGCCATTGAATATTTTGATAAAGGCCTGGATCTGGTTAGAAATTTTAAGGATAAAAGGGGCGAAATTATCCTGCTTGGAAAATTAGGGGAGGCCTATACCGGGGCCGAAAAATTTAAAAAGGCGTTGACCTTTTATCAGCAGGCGTTGGCACTGGCCCAGGTATTGAAGGATCGAAAGAATGCGGCTTTGATGGCGGAGCAAATGGGACATTGTTATTTGAATTCGGGCAACCACCGGGAAGCAATTAATAATTATCAAAAGGCTCTGGTGGTATATCAAAAAGCAGGGGACAAGGTCAGGGAAGGGGAAACCCTGTGGAACCTGGCTCTGGCAACAAGGCAGTCAGAAAAAATTCCAGATGCAATCCAACTTGCGGAAAAAGCTCTTGACCTCTATCGGAAAATCAAACGCCTAAACAGCGATACCAGGCAAACCATTGAAAAGCAGTTAAAGGAGTGGCAAGAATTCACTGGGGTAGAGGCGTCCGGGGATGCAGAGGAAAAACCCGCCCCGCAACGCGGGGAGGAACCCGCTACGCGGGAGGAAACTCCAGGCTAACGCTTGTGATTTTCCTTCCATTGCCACCCCGTTACACGGGGAGGAAAATTAAGCACCTAACAGGATTCAGTCAGCCATAAATCTACCGCACGTTAACACTGGGTCCAGCGTCACGCTGGCCCCGTTACACGGGGGAGGAAACTTGGGCCTGACGCTACGCGAGGCCCGGAGAACTCTTTTCCACGCCATTCTTATTTTTTGAGCAGGGGAAACCCCATTGCCTCCCTTTGCGCCAGATAGCCCTCCGCGCACAAACGGGCAAGTTTTCGTACCCGGCCAATGAATCCTGTTCGTTCGGTCACGCTGATCGCGCCGCGTGCATCCAGCAGATTAAAGGCATGCGAGCACTTCAAGGTGTAATCGTAGGCCGGCAGAACCAATTCCATTTCCAGAAGATGGCGGGCTTCCTGTTCATACATATCGAACCACTTGAACAAACGTTCCTTATCTGAAGCTTCAAAATTGTAGCGCGAAAACTGTTTTTCCGTCTCCAGGTGGACATCGCCGTATTTTAGCGTGTCGTTCCATTTCAGGTCGTAAACGTTATCGATATTTTGCAGGTACATGG
>JADFGI010000049.1 GCA_022567815.1 Nitrospinota bacterium | reverse complement strand
GACGAGCGATGGGTTTTTTTAGAGGAATTGATAATTTCCCTGGAATCCCAGGGGCTCGTGAGCGTAGCGAACGGATCCTAGAGTTTCCTCCCGCGTAGCGGGTTCCTCCCCACGTAGTGGGGTTAATGATGTTCTTCCTTTTCCCCTGTGTGGACGTTCACGGTTTTTTCCACGGTCAACAGGAAATCCACCGAAGGAGAAATGCGGTCTATGAAAGGTTTGGGAAACAGGCCGATGAAGACGATCAGCACACAGGAAGGAAGCAATAGTCCAAACTCGGCCCGGTCTATATCTGTCAAGTCCTGTGAATCATTGGGGTTGGTTTCCTGCATCGATCCTTGAAACATGTACAGCATGTAAATAGAGGCAAACACGATTGCCAGCCCCGCCATCAACACAAAGATGATTGCGTAATCCGACAGCAGGTGCGACGTCCAAACGCCCATGAGGATGAGAAATTCACCCACGAAACCGTTCAGACCCGGCAGGCCCAGGGCCGCAAGGGTGATCAACATAAACATTCCGTACAGCACGGGCATGGATTTCCCCAGGCCGCGGAAATCTTTCAAGTTTCGCGTTCCTGTTTTTTCTTCGAGAATCCCCACGATGATGAACAAGGCCGCCGCTATGATGCCGTGATTGACCATTTGCAGAACACTGCCCTCGACCCCGACATTGTTCAACGCAAAAATCCCCAAGGTGATGAGCCCAAGGTGACTGATGGTGGAATAGGCGACCAACGCTTTGAGATCCTTTTGAATAACCGCAATCCAAGCCCCATAAACGATTCCTGTAGCGGCGAGGGCTCCAATGGCAAGTCCCAATTCTGCCACCGCTTCGGGAAACAATGGCAGACAAAACCGCAGAAAACCGTAAACGCCCGTTTTGGACATCGCCCCCGTTAAAATGATCAGCGTGGGAATCGGGCAGGCGATATAGGTGTGAGGCAACCAGCTATGAAACGGAAACACCGGAACTTTTATAGCGAACGCCAGGAAAAAACATAAAAACATCCACAGTTGCGATGCAGAATCGATATGCGTATGCACCAGCGTCTGAATATCAAAGGTCAATACTCCCGTCGCCTTGTAATGAACAACGGTGATGCCAACAATGGCCACCAGCATCAACAGGCTTCCAACCAGAGTGAATATTACAAACTTGGTGGTGGCGTAAATCCGGCGGCCCTCGCCCCAGATGCCGATGAGGAAATATGTGGGAACCAGCATCAGCTCCCAAAAAACGTAAAAAAGGATGGTGTCCAAAGCCACGAACACACCCAAGGTTCCCGCTTCCAGAGCGAGCATCAGGGCAAGAAAATTTCGCAATCCCTTTTTCTGCTTAAAGGAATAAATAATGGCGATTCCGGACAGGAAGGTCGTGAGCACAAGCAAAAGCAGGCTGATGCCGTCTATGCCCACATAGTATTGAATATTCAACAGGGAAACCCAGGAGATAGCAAATTCAAACTGCATTCCCGGATTGGTTTTATCGAACGCTATCAGGATTCCAATCGACAGCAGAAAACTCAATCCTGCCGCGCCCAGAGAGACCATGCGGATGAGCGAACGATTGTCCTTCTCCACGAAAAGAAGGGCAAACGCCGCTATCAGAGGTATGAAAACTATTGCTGTCAGCATTTCTTCAAACCATTCCCATTATTTTGAAAGGATCTCAAATAATTCGATACTTTTCTGCAAGGCAACTCGTTGGCCCTTATTTCATAAGGGCTATTCATGGCCAGAAACCATTTTAAGAGGTGCCCTTGAGTCTAAAGGAAAACCACAAACAACAAAATGGCCACCATCCCGACCACCATGTTCAGCGCATAGGTTCTTATTTTTCCCGACTGCAAGAAACTGATGCCCTGGCTGATTCCGCGCACCTGCGACCCCACTTGATCGACCACATAATCAATCCCCTCTTTCTCCACCTTTTGCTCAAAGAAAGCGCCAATAGCCCGGACAGGCTTGACAATCAAAAAATCGTAAATTTCATCGATGTAGTATTTGTTAAAAAGAACGTCGTAAACCGGGGCCAGCGCCTGCTTGGCAAATTCCAATTTATCCTTGCTGGTCATGTAAACAATCCCGGCGATCAAAATTCCACCCAGCCCCGCGAGGACCACAATGGCCTCCAGCATCGAATCTTCATAATGATGGGCGGCGACGCCGAAAACCGGACCCAGAAACTGATCCACCCAATGAGCTGAAAAACCCATTACCAGCGCAAAAAAGGCAAGAATCAGTAACGGACCCGCCATGATTTTCGGGGATTCATGCGGATGGGCTTCAGGGTTCCTGCTTTTTCCCATGAAGGTATAGAAATAAACCCGAAAAATATAAAATCCCGTCATGCCCGCCGTGAGCACGCCCATAGCCCAAAAAACAATATTGCCCATTTCAGCGTGAAAAGAACTCATGATGATGGCTTCTTTACTGAAGAAACCGCTGGTCAGCGGAACCCCAGCGAGACAAATGGCGCCCACCAGAAAAGTGATATGAGTCAAGGGCATGGCAAACCGCAGGCCGCCCATCTTGCGGATGTCCTGTTCACCGTTCAAACCATGAATCACACTTCCGGCGCTCAAAAACAGCAGGGCTTTGAAAAACGCATGCGTCATCAAATGAAACATTCCGAAACTGAAAACACCGATACCGACCGCCAGAAACATATACCCCAGTTGGCTCATGGTGGAATAGGCAATGACCCGCTTGATATCATATTGAACCATCCCCATCGTTCCCGCGAAAACAGCCGTGAGAGCGCCGACGCCCGCTATGAGGTACATGGTGATGGGAGCCAGCTCATACAAAACATGACAGCGGGCAATCAGGTAAACGCCAGCGGTGACCATGGTCGCGGCGTGGATCAGGGCGCTGACCGGGGTCGGCCCCTCCATCGCGTCGGGAAGCCAGGTGTGCAGGGGAATCTGCGCCGACTTGGCAAAAGCGCCCACCAGCAACAGCAGGGTGATCATCACCATGGTATCGTCGTTGGAACGGAATTGGTCGGGGGCGGCTGAAAACACATCCATATAACTGAGGGAACCAAAGTTCTGGAAAATCATCAATGCGGCGATCACCATCCCCACATCGCCTATGACGTTCATGACAAACGCCTTGCGCGCCGCCAGAACCGCGCTCGTCTTTTCCTTCCAGAAACCGATTAACAGGTAAGACGCCAGACCGACAAGCGCCCACCCCACGATCAGGAAAAAGAAATCGGCGGCGGCCACCAACAGCAACATCGAAAATATGAACAGGTTCATATAAGCAAAAAACCGGCTGTATTCGGGATCACCCTTCATGTACTCAATGGAATAGACATGGATCAGGAAACCCACACCCGTGACGATCAGGAACATGAACACGGAAAGAGGATCGATCAAAATGGCAAGATCCAACTTGAACGACCCGGAGGACACCCACTGATACAGCGTTTCCACATGCCCCAGCCGTTTTTCCGGCTCCAGAGCCAGCAGTTCGCTCAACACCACCAGGGTCACAAGGAAAGACAATCCCACCGTTGCGCAACCGGCGTAACCGGCTTGTTTTTTGGAAATTTTATTGCCGAACCAGCTCAGTCCGATGAAACCGAGCAGGGGAAGGGCCAATATGAGCCAGGCGTAGGAAAACAATGAATCTATCCCTTCAATACGTTAATGTGATCGACGTTGAGATCGTGCCGGGTCCGAAAAATAGTGAGGATGATCGCCAATCCTACCACCACCTCCGCCGCCGCGACGGTCAGGATAATGAGGGCGAAAATCTGTCCATCCAGCGTTTGTAAAATACTGGAATAGCCAATCAACAAAAAATTCACGGAGTTCAACATGAGCTCCACGGACATTAACATGATGAGGGGATTTCTACGGATGAGAAATCCAACCGTCCCGATGCAAAAAATACTCGCACTGATGATAAGAACAAATTGGTTTCCCATAATTATTTTGAAGGCTTCCGGGCGGGTAAATAGGAATATTTAGCCAGACAAATGATTCCAACCGTCGCGATGAGAAGTAAGATGGACGCCAGTTCAAACGCTATCAGATGACGCGAGAACAACTCGATTCCCACTGCCTTGGCACTGCCGATGGCGTTTATTACATCGGGCGCCAAGTCTCCTGTTATGGGCCGGGTGGGCTCCACCCCCGCCGCCAATAGAAGCTCGCCGAATAAAAGGATCACGAAAGCAAAAGCGCTGGACCGCTGAACCGAGGGTTCCGCAATTTCCTTTGCGCCTCCCAACAATGCGATGATGAATAAAAATAATATCATCACGGCTCCGGCGTAAATGATGATCTGCGCGGCGGCAATGAATTCCGCGTGAAATAAAAGGAACAGCAGGGCGAAACACACCATGTTGCCTATCAGATACAAGGCGCAATATATGGGAGACGCGCACAGGATCACGCCAAAAGCGGCCAACACCGCCGTGATCCCCAGTATAAAAACAACTACCTCGTAGGTGATTTCAAACACAGCATCCTCTATTTATTATTAATCCGTTCAGTATTTCCCAGGATATTGACGCGGAATTGATTGGGTTCGGGATACACCAGCAGATCCTCCTTCGTCGCAATGTATGTATCGCGATCATAATCCGCCAATTCGTAATGCTCGCGCAGGACCACCGCATCGACCGGACAGGCCTCTTCGCAATAGCCGCAATAGATGCACCGAAGCAAATTTATTTCGTAAACCTCCGCGTACCGTTCGCCGGGAGACACCCGGTTTTCCGGATCGTTCTCCGCCGAAACCACGTGAATGCATCCCACCGGGCAATTGATCGAACAGAGACTGCAACCAATGCATTTTTCCAATCCATTTTCATCCCGATTGAGAAAATGACGGCCCCGGAAGCGCTCCGGCATGGTGCGCTTGATTTCCGGGTACTCAATGGTCACGGGCTTCGACAACATGTTTTTAAAGGTGACGCCCATACCTATCATTAAATTTTTTATTCCTGCCAGGGTGGCCCGTATCATAAGAAAACCTGTTGATTTATTACAAAATTATAAAAACTTTAATCTTCGCAATGACCAATTAGAGGATACCTGTCGGAAAATACAAAACCTTGATCACTGCGGTGACCAGTAAATTGAACAAACATAATGGCAGAAGGATCTTCCAGCCAAAAGTCATCAAACGGTCGTAGCGAATCCGCGGAAACGTGGACCGCAACCAGATAAAAACACAAAGAAGAAAAAATACTTTTCCAGCAAAGGCCAAAATCGGCCAAAGAGGAAGACCGTAGGAATTCCATCCGCCAAGAAACAGTAAAGTCACCAACGAACTCATGGTGACCATGTTGATGTATTCGCCCATGAAGAACATGGCAAACTTCATTCCCGTATATTCCGTATGAAAACCCGCCACCAGTTCCTGCTCGGCTTCCGGGAGGTCAAACGGCGCCCGGTTGGTCTCGGCCACTCCCGCGATGAAAAACAGCAAAAACGCCAGCGGCTGAACCAGGATAAACGGAATGGTCTTTTGGCTGTCCACCAGGTCGATCAGATTCAAGGACCCGGCCAAAACAATCACGCTCAAAGCGGAAAGGCCCAGAGTCAGTTCGTAACTGATCATCTGCGCCGAGGACCGCAACCCGCCCATCAGCGAGTATTTGTTGTTCGACGACAATCCGGCCAGGACCATGCCATAGACACCCATCCCGGATATGGCGAAAACGAACAAAATCCCCGAGTTGATATTGGCTCCCCACAACCCGATTTCCTCGCCAAATACGGTGACAGATTCGCCAAAAGGGATCACCGAAAAAGCCACAATAGCGGTGAACACAACAATCGCCGGAGCCAGGTGGAACAAAAATTTATCCGCCGAACTCTGGATGATCGACTCTTTAAAAAAAAGTTTGATCGAGTCGGCAATCGGCTGGCCAAAACCAAACGGACCCACCCGGTTCGGGCCCAACCGGACCTGGAACCGCCCCATCAACCGGCGCTCCAGCCAAACCAGTGCGGGAACGATACCGAGCAAGGCAGAGGCAATGACAACAGCTTTAATCGTGCTTATGATAAACCCGGCATTCAAAACCGGGTCGATAAATTGTAAAATGTCATCCCACAAAATAATGCTCCCTAGAGCCTGTCGTCAAAATCACCAAATGGTCAATTATTTTCTGGGTACTACCCCAGAACCTGCCACCAATTGTATATTGCATCGTCGCTAGCCGCGACAAGCGGCGTGGCTGTGGTATTCCACCTTTGCCTTCATGCCCGGTACGGGTAGATCCAGAGTCTCTGGATTGCTTCGTCGCTAACACTCCTCGCAACGACAATTCAATGATCTACCTAACATTAAAATAACAATTAAGTAGCTTCAAATAATTTGACTACAGACTCTAAAACTCTTTAAACCTTATGTATTTCCACCCAGGTAACGCCATCCCGATTGTCTGCCAATCCCCAGACACCCTGTTCATCGGAAATATTGGGAAGCACGACGCCGCCCGGATTGCACCGATTGGAAATTTCTACCTGGGCCGCGACTTCCGTATTTCCTGAGACCACGACCACATCGTCATCATCTTTCAATTTTAATTTTTTAGCGTCCTTTTCATGCAGGTGCACGGTGGACGATTTGAAATGATGCGCCAAAACAGACGTGGCATCTAAAATTTTGTCGTGCGCGAACAGATAATTTGCGATCCGTAATTTCAATGTACCGGGTTTCGGTGACGAGGATTCCATCGCCTCCTGCCCCGCTCCATTTTTACTCGACGGAGCGCCTCGCGTCATCCCCTCTTTCTTTATAGACTTTTTGCTGATCTCCCCGTAACCGGGAACCTTTTTCGCGATCTCATCGGTGACGCTGAAAGAAGTGATATAATTGGTTTTGTCGCCTTCCTCGTTCAGAGTTTTTGCCATCAGGGAGATAATTTTCCAATCCGGTGGATGAGCGGTTTTCAGTCCGCCTTTCCTGAACTGCACCCGACCGCCAATATTTGTCGTGGTCCCATCGTCATAACCCGGTCCGTTGGAAGGCAACAGGATATGCGCCAACTTCGCCGTTTCCGTTTCAAACATGTCATGGACAACGAGCAGGTCGATTTTTTTGAGAGCCTCTGCCACCTGTTTGCCACCGGGGAAATCCACCACCGGGTTGGCCCGATAAACAAGCAGGGCTTTCAATTCACCTGATTCCGCCTTCTGAATCATCTCCATCGCGGACAGTCCTGCTTTGATCGGCGCTGTTTTCCCCCACTTTTGCTGGATAGCCTCGCCATCGGAAACGGGCACTCCACCCGGATAATAGTCCGGCAAAATTCCCATATCCATTGCCCCCACGGCATTGGTGAAAGGCGCGGCAGGAATCGCCCCGCACTCGATGGATGGGATTTCCCGGATCACCGACAGCAACTGCTTGAGCACATCCACTGATCTTCCAGTGAGCGCCGCAGGATTATAGATGATGGTTACCTTTTTATTGGAACCAAGCAGATCGGCCAGGGATTTCAATTGATCCGCCTCAATCCCGGTATCTTTGACATTGGCTTGGCCATCGCCCGAAATGGCGGCAGACAAAGCGGAAAACACCTCAGCATCGGCTCCGATATTGTAGCGCAGGGAAAGATGCGCGTATTTGTCCATCAATGTGGCCTGATCGTTCAATATCGCAAGTTTAACGCCGTGGCGGGCCACCACCTTTTTAATTCTAAGATCCAGAATCGGCAGTTCCTCGGTCGGATCGCTGGCAATCACCAGGACGAGATTCGACGTTTCAATATCGCTCACATCGTAATGGTCGATGGGCAAGCCGGGCGAGTCCGCATATACCTTGTGGTCGATATTATTGGTGCCGAAACCAAGGCGGAATAATTTCTGATAGAGATAAAGTTCTTCATTGGTTCCATAAGGGGAGCCAATGAAACCCACACTTTCCGGCCCATGCTCGTCCACGATCTTTTTGATCGCGTTCGCCGTCCTGACAGCCGCATCCTGCGTGGTCGGAGACGAAAATACCATTGTCCCACTATCCGGAACGGTCCGCGCCTGCAAAATGCGGTTTTTACTTTCCAGAAAATCATAGCCCCAACGAGCTTTGTCGCAAATCCATCCATCATCCACCAGGTCATTGGGTCGGGATTCAATGCGCATGAACTTGTTGGTACGCGCCCCCAGAGTCATATTACAGTTGCAACCACAGTGAGCGCAAAGGGTATCCGAATTTGTGAGGTCCCAGGTCCGGGCCTTGAAGCGGAACTGGGTATTGGTCAACGCGCCAACGGGACAGATATCGATCACATTACCGGAAAACCGCGTATCGTATGGCTCATTATTGAAGGTTCCAATCACATTATTAAAACCGCGGTTGTGCATGACAAGGGCATTATCCATCTCAATAACCTCGCTGTAGCACGTACAACGTTGGCAGGCGATACAGCGTTCCCGGTCCAGGGTAATGACCGGACTGAGAGGGTATGCCTTGAGATTCTCCGCCCGCGTAAAATCCATCCGCGTGTCACCGGGACCATATTTGAAAGTATTGTTCTGGAGCGGACATTCTCCGCCTTTATCGCAAACCGGGCAATCGAGCGGGTGGTTCAAAAGAGTGAACTCAAGAACGCCTTTTTGGGCTTTTTCCACTTTGGGCGTGGTTGTTTTGACCACCATATCCGGTCCCACATCCATCGTGCAGGCGGTCATCAGCTTGGGCATTTTTTCCACTTCCACAAGACACATCCGGCAACAGCCGAGCGGCCCCAGTTTTTCGTGGTAGCAAAATACGGGGATTTCAATCCCAACGGTCTTGGCCGCATCCACCACTTTGGTACCCTTGGGGACACAAACCGTTTGATCGTCTATCGTTAATGTGACTTGATCGTCTGCCATGATAATTTTCTATTTTCAGACAGCCGTGTTGGCCGCCATTTTCTCTATCAATTCATCATAATCCGCACGGAAATTCTCGATACCGCTGATCACCGGAGCGACCGCCGCATCTCCCAGCGGACAAAAACATTTAAAACTGATGTTGTCACAGATATCCAGCAACTTATCCACATATGAAGCCTCGCCTTTTCCTGTTTGGATTTGCTGAAGAATCTGCCACATCCACCGCGTCCCCTCCCGGCAGGGGGTACACTTCCCGCAGGATTCGTGCATGTAAAAACTGGCCAGCCGCAAGGAAATTTCCACCACGTTGACCGTATGGTCCATGACAATCAACGCACCGGAACCCAGCATGGTCCCAGCCGCCTGCAAGGATTCATAGTCATACGGAGTGTCCACCTTGTCGGCAGGCAACATGGGTACGGACGACCCGCCGGGAATGAAGGCCTTCAATTTGTTGTCGTCGCGAATGCCGCCTGCCAGGTCATAAATAATTTCCCTGATGGGGGTTCCCAGCACCACCTCATAGTTGCCGGGTTTTTTCACATGACCCGACACACTGACCAGCTTGGTCCCCTTGCTTTTTTCCGTGCCAATGGCGGCGTGTTTTTCCGCGCCATTATTTACGATATAAGGAACGACGCAAAGGGTCTCCACATTGTTGATGACCGTGGGTTGGGCATACAATCCCTGCACGGCGGGAAACGGAGGTTTCATCCTGGGTTCACCCCGCCCACCCTCAAGAGAATTGAGCAACGCCGATTCCTCGCCGCAAATATAAGCGCCCGCGCCAAGATGGGTATGAATATCAAGGTTGAGGCCCGACCCTAAAATGTTTTTACCGAGATAACCTTTTGCATAGGCCTCTTCCAGCGCTGTTTCCATGATCTCGCATAAATCGTAGAACTCACCGCGCAAATAAATATAGACGGTTTCTATCTTGCATGCGTAAGAGCATAGAATCATTCCCTCAATTAGAAGGTGCGGATTTTTTTGCAGCAGTTCGCGGTCTTTGCATGTGCCGGGTTCGCTTTCATCGGCATTGCAACAGAGATAGCGGGGAAACACATCCTTCGCCAGGAAACTCCATTTCAATCCCGTGGGAAATCCCGCGCCGCCGCGTCCCCTAAGACCCGATGCCTTGACCATTTCCACAATTTCATCGGGCTCTTTGGCAAAGGCTTTTTTAAGGCCCTTGTAGCCGCCTTCTTTTTCATACACCGCCAGCGTGTGCAGGTCTTTCTTATTTATATTGTGAAATAAAATCTGTGTCATGAAATTTTATTAGCAGGTTGCTGACAAAATACATTAAAGAAACTATTTACTTGATGTCATGCTGAGCCTGTCGAAGCATGAACCTATTTAGTAACCTCTCGTCCCCCTTCGACAAGCTCAGGGTGACACCTCCAAGTAATTGGAAAAAATTTTTCGGCAACCTCTTAGTCCAGGGAGCCCAAAATCTGATCAATTCTGTCAGAGGTCAGGTTTTCATAAAACGTATCGTTGATCCGCATCATCGGCGCTCCGGAACAAGCCGCCAGGCATTCTTCCCGATGCAGGGTGAACTTCATATCTTCCGTCGTTCCGCCGATTTCGATATTTAATTTTTTAGCGGTATGCGCCAGCAACTCATCGCACCCATTCAACTGACAACTGATATTGATGCAGAACAGGATCAGGTATTTCCCCACCGGCGTGGCGGAATACATGGTGTAAAAGGAACAGACCGACTGCACATAAGCCGGAGACAGGTCCAGCCTGCGCCCGATATCCCGCATCGCATCCGCGCTGACATGCTTTTCCCGCCTTTGCACAAGAGTCAGCAGAGGTAACAAAGCGGACCGCTTTTGCTCTTCGGGATATCTATTGAGGATCTTTTCGATCTGCTTTTCATCTTCCTCGGAAAACACAAACATCAGCGGTCAACTTCCCCCATCACAATATCAATACTGCCAATTATCGCAACCACGTCGGCGATAAAGGACCCATCCATCATCTTACACATCCCCGGAATCGCCATGAACGATGGGGCGCGAAGTTTGACCCTGTAAGGCACACCGCTGCCATCGCTGACGATGTAGAACCCGACTTCCCCGCGCGGACCTTCAACAGGGACATAAGTCTCCCCCTCGGGCACGTTGACTCCCTCAGAAACCAGCTTGAAATGATGGATCAACGCTTCCATGCTGGTGTGCAGGGTGTCTCTTTCCGGGAGGGATATTTTGTTGTCCTGCACTTTATAAGGCCCGTCCGGCAGGTGGTTCAGAGCCTGCTCCACAATGCGCCTGCTTTGGCGCATCTCCTCTACGCGCATCAGGTAACGGTCATAGACGTCACCATTTTTTCCGACAGGAACGTCGAAATCAAAATTCTCGTAGCTGCTGTAGGGCCGTTTTTTACGAAAGTCAAAATCCACCCCGGAAGCGCGGAGAGCCGGACCGCTCAAGCTCCAGTTGATGGCTTCCTCACGGGTCATGACACCCACTCCTCGCGTCCGGTCAAGCCAGATCGGGTTATTGGTCAGCAGGAGTTCATATTCGTCGATTTTGGCGGGCAGATAGTCAACGAACTTTCGCACTTTTCCCAGCCATTCGGGCGTGGCGTCCTTCATCACGCCGCCAACGCGGATGTAACTGGTCATCATGCGGACACCGGAAATCTCTTCATTGAGATCCAGGACCATTTCGCGCTCCCGCCAGCAATACAGGAAAATGGTCATCGCCCCAATGTCGAGCGCGTGCGTGGCCAACCAGACCAAATGACTGCCAATTCGGGCCAGCTCGCACATGATGACGCGAAGATACTGCGCCCTGGGCGGTATTTCGCATTGCAATAATTTTTCTGTGGTGAGGCAAAAGGCGAGGTTGTTCATCGGCGGGGCCAGGTAGTCAAGCCGATCGGTCATGGGTATGACGTGGTCGTAGCGTTTGTTCTCGGAGGTCTTCTCAATACCGGTATGAAGAAAACCGATCTCCGGTTTGGCGAACAGGACGACTTCGCCATCCATTTCCATAATTATCCGAAACACGCCATGGGTACTGGGATGCGAAGGACCCATGTTGAGGGTCATCGTATCTTTATCGCGCTCCAGCAGACCTTGTTCAGTGATGCCCATCGACAAATTGCCTTATAAATTACCGTGTGGGGGGTTTGGATTTTACCAGTTCACTTTTGTATTCACGATTATGGGAAAAAGCGACATCTTCAGTGGTCAGCGGGTAATCCCTTCTCAGGGGATGTCCCTCCCATTCCTCGGGCATAATAATGCGTCTTAAATCGGGGTGACCGGGAATATCGAACCCGAACATGTCGAAAAGCTCCCGCTCGGGAAAAAGAGCTCCTTTCCATAAATCCGAAACCGTCGGCACCGAAGGATTTTCTTCCTCCAAACCAACTCGGATGCGAACAGAGTGATTGTGTTCAAATGAATAAAGTTCGTAAACCGCTTCAAATCGGGGTTCCCGGTCCTGATCGAGATAATCCACACCGCGAATATCGGAAAGATACTCAAAGTTCAAATCCGAATCTTCTTTCAGGGTTTTTGCCACCTTCTGGAGAGAGTCGGGGGCAACAAAGATCACTGCGTCTCCCAGAGGG
>JADFGI010000418.1 GCA_022567815.1 Nitrospinota bacterium | reverse complement strand
TAGTGAAATATTCGCTACCAACCTCCAGAACTATGGATGGAAGCTTGCCCTCGTAAGTGGTATAACTTAATAGGCAGAGAGCACTGGTGTCATGTTGTGGCTTTAAAATTTCGGGGACGGTAAACCATGTTTCAAAACTGGGAAACATTCATTGGCGTAGTTGTTGGCTTGGCGATATTGATTCCCTACCTGCTCAAGAAGTTTTATTGACGCTCTGTCCAAATCCCATCAGGTTGACGATATGAACGATGCGCGGGAAAAAGAACCGCCAAAAAAACGCAGGGAACACCCCGTTTTCACCTTCTTCGTTCATGCGGGTTATACGGTCCTGATTCTTTCCATGATTTCCTGGATGGTATATATCGAATTCTTATTGTAAGCTCCGCGCCTGCATTTTCCGTTTTATCTCGCCTCGATTAAAACGATATTATTCCTCACTGCTTCGATGAATTCTTTCATGGAAACGTTTTCTTTGGTTTTGGCCGACTTTGCATTCTTGAAAGGTTTGAGGGATTCAATGGCCTCTTTAAGGGTCGATGACGGTATGGCGTAATTATATTTGGTAGATAGTTCCGCGGGATAATAATCTACCGCGTGCCTTGCCACAAGAACCATTCCAACAACCTCTTGTTTTCGGTTAATTAACGGGCTACCACTGTGGACCGGGTCCAGGGCTAAATCGATCGGGATCAAATCGGAAAAATTAACCCCTGTGTTTGCCAGGAACCCTTCAATAAAAATATGCCGATCCTCAAGGGTATTCGTCCAGGGGTATCCCAGCGTAAAAACATAACTATCCAACATGGAAATACTTGTTTCGGAGAATGAGAGGGGCTCTCTTTTTACTTTAGGCGCTTCGTCCAGTTCAAGTATCGCCAGGTTCTTGCTGGGGTTTTTGTAAACCAATTTTGCCTTGACGTCGTCTTCATTGGGAAATTTGACATTAATGATTTCCGCTTCTTTCACCAAATCATAATAGGTGATGGCATTGCGAGTGTCGCCGATCAAAAATCCGGAGCCCAGGCGGGTCACAGATGTACTCATTACAAGGAACATAACAAATAGACCCAATAAAACTATCGATCCGATTACTTTGCTCATTGCCCCTCATGGCTTACAAGTTCTTGCGCTTTTGTAACCTGGATGGCGATCAGGATTGATGAATCATACAATCATATCAACGGCTGTAATTTATTTTGGAGAAAGTTCAGTAATTCCCAAATAGCCTTCAGGGAATCTGTATTTTTTCTTTTTATAATAAGAGCGATTACCCTAAAAGAGCCTGCACACCGGCCATAGCCACGGTATGGTCATCTTCCACCGTTGAGCCTGAGACCCCAATGGCACCCACAATCGTGCCATCTTTATCTTTCAGGGGAACGCCGCCGGGAAAGGAAATCAGTCCCTCATTGGAATGTTCTATATTGTAAAGCGGGCCGCCGGGTTGGCTCAATTTACCGATTTCTCCGGTAGGCATATCGAAATAACGGGCGGTTTTGGCTTTTTTGATGGCAATATCGATACTTCCCAGCCAGGCTCCCTCCATTCTGAAAAACGCCTTCAGATTAGCCCCCGCATCCACCACCGCGATATCCATTTTACAGCCAATTTCAACGGCCTTATCCATCGCCGCCATTACGACATTCCGAGCGCATTCGTCAGAGATGTCTTTTTGATTCAAAATGTTTCCCATATTCTCTCCTCGTTTCCAATAATTTTTTCTGTTTCAACAATGCAATACTAAAAGATATTTAATGCATCCGGTTATTCATATAGAATCCATAAACGAAAAAAAAGATCGCCGCTATTATCAACCCGTCATTGAGGAGCAAATCTTTCCAATCGTCAATACCCCGTTCCCACACCCAGGGAATGACGATCAAAAAAACCGACAATATTCCAATTCCAAGCAAACTGAAAATGGCAATGACCAACACTTTATCGTTCATAATGGATTTCCATCCTCATGCAAACATTCAGCTTCGACAGGGTATCTTCATTTTCCGGAAGTAGATTGTACCAGCATTGCCCCAGTATAGGAAGATTTGGCGAAAGTCAAAATCACTAAACTGTCCTGATGAGAGTGTATAATAAGCGACCTCGCCGCAAACAGACGGGGTATCCTACAAAGGTTTTCATTTGAAAGCCGTGGCCAGCGTGACGCTGGACCCGAATCGCAAATACTCTCTTTGCAAGCAAACGTTATCTCGACCAAACGAGTTTTTCCTGTTGCCCCTACGGCCAGTAGCCATGGGGTATAAAACCCACTGGTGGGAATAAAATCCCTCGATATTAAACGCAGGCAACCCCATATGACGAATAAAAATTACACGACCGGAATTCCTGAAACCGATCAATTGATTGAAGAACTGACCGACCGTTGCGCCCCTGGAGACCGCAGGGAAATGTTTCGGCAAATTCTCACCACGGTGGCAAAACTGGGCATGGAACATGACGATTTGGGAGATTTTAAACTGGTCAACACCACCCTCAAGGAATTGCGGCACTCATTCAGAGTATTTCATCCTTACCGTGGCCAGCGCAAGGTCATCGTGTTTGGTTCTGCCCGAACTCTTGAAAACGACCCAAATTACGCCCTCGCTCTGGAACTTTCGAGACACCTGGTCCAGACGGGGTCCATGTTGATATCCGGCGCCGGGCCAGGCGTTATGGAAGCC
>JADFGI010000417.1 GCA_022567815.1 Nitrospinota bacterium | reverse complement strand
TTCCAACTGACTTTCTCGACCGGATACCGGTTTCCCTTTTTGCAGCCTGCCGGGTTGGCTCCCATCACCTTCTTCCATTGGCCCTGGGTGACCTCGTGCCTGGCCATCCAGAATCCATCCAGCCTCACGCCGTGGAGCGGGTGCTCATTTATGACACAGCTACCGCTCCAGGGGCCGCATCCCATGTCGAACTCCCCTCCCTGGACCCACACGAATTCCATCCCAGTCACAGGATCGCGGAATGGCGCGGGGCGAGGAACACGGACCGCGCCGCTCAGCGACGGTTTGGATGCGGGTTTGAGGGCCTCGGGGATGTCCTTCCTGGGGTTCACTCCAAATAAACCACTTTTTAATAAGGGGAATCCGAATTTTTGGTGAATGTTGTCCCGATCCACTGTTGGATGCTGTTCTCCACCTGTTAATTTTGGAACGGATATGATTACGAATTCACGCAATTCATTGGTGGAAACCGACCTGTCTCCATTTTTGTCAGCTCCCCCGAAAGTCAGGGCATTTAGAATCTGGTCGGTGAAATATCCGTTTTGGATGCGCCTGCTTTCATAGGAAAACTCGCCCCCGCGCGATGCGGAAAACACGATGGCGCCCGATCTCCGATTGAGGTTGTTGTATATGAAACGGTCCTTGGCATACATGAACGCCCGCCTTGGCCGATTTTTAATATTTTTTCTCAACCTGACCTGGATACCCCGGGTGGTGCGGGCCTTCATGCCGCGCGCCTGGGCGGCCGCGAAGTACCCTTTCTGCACGTTTTCCTCCACCTCTCCCGATTCGCAGGTGTCCATCAGGAACAACTTCTTCCGCGGCGCGATTCCCTGCAACAAGTCCTCGATCAGGTCGAAGCTGGCGGCAGTATCCTTCAGGTTTTCCAACCTTGCACCATGGGTGAGGAAGTAATAAGTGGCATCATCGTCCATGTCGTGCACGCCATGCCCGGCGATGAAGAGAACGAAGGTATCATCGACCCGGGCCTTGCTCAGGAAGTTCTTGGCATTTTTAATGTTCTCGACGGTCACCTGCTCATTGAGGAAAGTTTTAATGTGGGTTTTACGGAAGTACCAATTATTACCTATTCCGGAGGTTCCTCCATCCATCCTGGAAAAGACTTCACCCAGGTCCCGGGCGTCCTTTGCGGCATAGGCCAGGTTGAGGGAGGGGTCCTTGTAACGCGACACACCGAAGGCGAGGAAGTAAAGATCGCCTCTGGTCTCCCAAAGACCGCCTTTGGTCTTCCCCTGGTACGATACCGAGGTCGACGACCTGAAGGACTCCAGGTTGGCCTTGTTGATTACGCTGACTTCGATCTTGTTGTCCCCGCTGGTCAACTCCACTTTTTCTTTTCCTTGATAAACTTTGCCCTTGATCTTTTTACCCTGGGCACCGAAGAGCGGGACATTGTTAACAAAAATGTTGTAGCTGTGGAGGCCGCGCCCTTCATCCCTCAGCGAAAAATCGATTTCGGCGAATTTTCCTTCCAATTTGGCGCGGGTAATATTTGCCGTCGGGGGATTCCGTGATTTTCCTTTCGACTGATTTTGAAGAATCCCGCCCCGTTTCAATCGGCGTAGATGTAAATTTCGGAAATGCCTGATCAGTGTTTCATCCTCCACCCCCACTTTTTGGAGGATCAGATCGGGCCGGTTGCGTGTGTTGGCGAATTGATCGACACCGAATGGAGTCATCCCCCTGACCATCGCCAGCAACCTTCCACCGTGAATCGAGGAATCGAACAGGCCATCCGGAGTGTACATCACCCAGTCTTTTCCCTCGCTCAGCAGGGCCATGTGATAGCCGGTCGCGACGTTCCAGACGCGGACACTGGTATCCTCCGATCCGGAGATGAGGAGTTTTCCATCGGGGCTGAAAACCAGCGATGTCACCTCATGGGTATGTCCCTGGAATGTGCGCAACAGTTCCCCTTTCCGCGTCCACAGCTTGATTGTATTGTCACTCGATCCGGAGGCGAAGGTTTGGCCGTCGGGGGCAAAGGCGAGGCTTACTATTTCCCCCGAATGCGTTTCAAACTTTCCCTTGCTGCTGCCGTCCAACCCCCACAGGGTGATTATTCTCCTTGTGGAAAGAAATACCCTCCCCCCAACGAGGATAGTCTTCCCATCCGGGCTGAAAGCGAGGGCCGTAACACGCCCAGCATCCGTTTTAATCGTTCTAAAAATTTTTCCGTCCAGGCTCCTGAGGTGGATTTTGGAACCCCAGGAGGACACGGTATATTTTCCGTCCAGGCTGAAGGCCTGGAATTTAAACCGTTTGGTTTTACTGGCCGACGTCCGCAAAATTTTCCCCTCCAAATCCCAAAACCGCACAGTACCATTCCTCGATTCGGTGATCAGGGTCTTCCCATCCTGCCCGAAGGATAAATCGCAGGTGTCTTTCGGCGTCTTGATGGTTTTGAGGAGGGTTCCTTCGGCGCTCCAAAGCCGAATGGATCGCTTTCGCGATGAAGCGGCAAGCATTTCTCCGTCCGGGCTGAAAATGACTTTACACACATTTCCATGCTTCAATGTCACCAGGAGCCTGCCGTTTATGTTCCACAGCTTGATTCCATCACTCCTGGTTCCGGAAGCTACCATCTTGCCGTCCGGGCTGATGGCCACACTGTGTATCTGTCTTGAATTACCCGGAGCTTTTGCCCAAATCAAATTTCCT
>JADFGI010000416.1 GCA_022567815.1 Nitrospinota bacterium | reverse complement strand
GAGGCTGTTCCCGGTCGCTGAACTCGCGCCCACCGAAGTAGTCCGTACGGAAATACCCGCAACCGTTGTGCAACACGCCTTCGAACCGGGCGCCGCGCGCCTCTTCGGGGGTTCTGATTTGGATCATGGGTACATCCTGGGCAGGAATACGCCCGAAGTCAATTCGATTTTCAAAGGGATGAGCGGTCTTCCTTTACCCCACAACCGCTTGACCTCGGCGATTGGACCGGCATCGCAGGAAAGTGATTGTTAATTACGGGTTGATCATGACGTAACCACACCGCGGATTTCACCCGGAATTGGTTCGGGTTCTGAAATATTCTTGTAATTTGGAATTTTATTCCGATGTTCAATTGGAGAATTGGTGAAAATATCAGTGCCGTCAGGTCGGAGAATAACCAGACTCCCGATGCGGATCGACGCGATATTTCCGTTACCAGGCTTAATTGAGAAAATTAGGCTTTTGCAGAGACAGAAGGCCACGAGCATCAAGAATCAGAAATTATTGCTGCCCGTGGCAGAATAGTTTTGGGGGAATCTGTCGTCTCGGCTTCAGGGTTTCTCACCCGCGAATGAGGTGTTAGCGAAATCGGTGAAACTCATTGGCTTCTTAACCCACCCATATTTCTTACCCAATTTCAGCTCCGCTTCAAACCCCGACCTGCTGAGCCTGCCATCCCCGAACCCGCCTTTGATCCGGTCGATCACCTTGATGGCCAACGCTCGTTTCAATCCCTTGAATTGCTCGGCAGTCTTCGGGTTTCCCATCACCGTGTCCACCACTTCGCCCGCTGAGTGGGAACGAATAAAATTCAACCCTTTCTTGTGGGCATTTACCATGCGCCGCACCAAATCCGGCTTCTCCTTGATCACATCCTCGCGGGTGACAAGAGCCAAGGACAGGGCATTGTCCGCGCCGACCCACTGGCGATGCTGTTTTGGATCGATGATGTTCACCAGCAGATAGACAATGCCATCTTCGAGCAAACGGGTGGTGGTCGGCTCCCAGGTGGGGTAGGCATCCACCATACCGGTTTTCAGCGAGTTGTAAATCACTCCGGGGTTTCCACCGATGGCGACCATTTTTACGTCCCTGTCCGGATCCAATCCTGAGCCTTTCATGTATTGCATGGCCCAGGCCCATGCGCCGGCGCCTGGCCGGGTAAAGCCGATGGTCATTCCTTTCAGGTCGGTTATTTTCCTGACCTTCCCCTGCAAGCCCTTGCGCACCGCCAAGCTGAAAATTTCCCGCTCGTGCATTTGCAGGATGGCCTTAAAGAGCGAGCCTTTCTGACGGGCAATGGGGATATGCGGGAAAGCCAACAGCGCGAAATCCACATCCTTGGTGATGAGCAGTGTTCGCAGGGTACCCCCCGACCCCAGGATGAAGTCTTCCACCTTGATCCCTTCCTCGCCAAAATAATCCTTGGCGTATGCAATCAGGCTGGGCAGGTTGAGCTCGTAGGATATGACCGTGGGCAGTTTCAGGGTGTATTTTTGCGCCTGAGCAAGCGCCGAAGGGAGCAAGAAGGCGAGTGCCAACACCAAGCCAAATATCTTTCTTCCGATTTGCGAAATCATTCTTATTTCCCTCCTCGTGGAAATTTCTGAAAAACGAGAAAAATCGAGTGAGCGGCGCATCCTCCATCGGTGCCCCTGCCTCACTCTTGTGGCAAAGTCCATCAATTATGAACCAACACATTCTCTAACACAGGCATTCTCCAGCCTTTAGATTTTCAGGAATTATTCGATGCCGTAGCAAAACCACCGCCATTAAAAAGCAGGGCGTAAAAAGATGCCAAATTATTCCATTTGGGCCATAGCGGGCCGCCAACGCAAAAGATACCTTTCTATCCTCGAGGTGATTCCCACCAACACGGAGCCGATCAGCATCAGGATAATCATGATGCTGAAGACCCGTTCCGTTTCCAAAAGACCAAGGGCAATCAACATGCGATAGCCCAGCCCTTCCGTGGATCCCACAAATTCTCCCACCACCGCCCCACTCAAGGCAAAGCTGACACTGGTGCGCAACGCGGCGAATATCCAACTGGCCACCGAGGGAATAACCACCATGCGGGTGATCTGGTGGGGTGTGGCCCCCATGGTTTTCACCGCCTTGACCAAGTCCGGGTCAACATTGCGAATTCCCAGAAACGTGTTGAAAAATACCACAAAGAATACAGTGAACAATGCCAGCACCACCTTCGAGGTAAGCCCCAGGCCGAACCAAAGGATCATCACCGGAGCCACGGTGATGCGCGGAAGGGAGTTCATCCCCACCATGATCGGCTCCATCACATCGGCAATGGTGCGCCAACGGCCGAACAAAACGCCCACCACCACGCCGCTTATAATCCCCAGGAATAAACCCAGAAACGCTGCCTTTAGCGTAGACAGCAGGTCTTTGACTATCAGTCCGGACAGGGCATATTCATAAATATCCACGGCAATGAGCGAGGGTTTGGCCAATATGATGGGTTCGAAAAGTGCCGTTTCAATACCGAGCCCCCCAGTGGCGGCCTCCCAAACCAGACCGATCGCGACCAGTAAAATAATCCGTTGGACCAGAATGGTCTTTGTTTTCCGCATCGGTTAATTGTCCGTTGAAATATCCTGCCCTCGGAAAGCTTCGCTCAAAGATTTCCAAACGGTGTTGTGCAGCTTGGTGAACTCCGGCATCCCCGGCAGAGC
>JADFGI010000048.1 GCA_022567815.1 Nitrospinota bacterium | reverse complement strand
TGATCTTTTTACCAATCACACTGTAATGCCCATTTTTTAACGCTTCTTGAATTTCCGGGCTTTGAGTTAGAATAAGCATTAGTAAATGGCCATGTAATCTTTCTCTTTGCTCATCTGGGTCCTCACACCTTAATTCTTCGTCTTCCATCTTCCCATCCCCCTATCTTTGATCATTTGACATCAAAAACTTTCATTGCATCCTTCAAGGCTTCACGTTTCAGCCAGGCATACGCCAGCGTTGACTTTACATCTGCATGCCCAAGATACGCATCACCACCTCAAGCGGCACACCTGCGTTAATCATGTACAAGCGGCGAAATGCCGAAAGTGGTGGAAGCTATTATATATGTTTTCTGATGGAAAATAGATAGGATTGGAGGCACGGAAGAGCTGAATTTTCTTGATTCTCTCAATGTCGGCTTTTGGCCGAATGCGGTCTTTCGGGACTCAAGAACGTCTGTCACTGTTTGTCATATCGGATGTCTAATACAAACTTATCTTTCTAATTTCCCAAACTAAGCGCAACAAACACCCTATTTTGCCAATTTTCGAATTGCATTTACTTTGGGATAAAAAAAATTCGCCTGGACCACAAACCCCTTTAAATATCCCACTTTATCCTTAAATTTCCCGCCTTTTCATATATCCCATACCAACTGACACTTTATACTTATATCCGCTGAGGTTTATTTTATAGGAACCCAGGATTCATTTTTTTTCTTTTTCACGGCTTTCATTTGGAGTTGGAAAACTCTTAGAGGAACCTAATCTTTTTACTAGGGTAAGCAGTAACCCTAAAAGTATTAAAACAAAAATTACCCCATATAGCATGTAAGTTTCCGAAGTTAGCCGCATCGCCACATCACTCCCTTATTTACACCATTTATAAGTTTTCTTCCCGCCATCATAACTGAAAGCCATCCCGGTCTCAACTTCAGTCAACTTGAAGGTGATACCGTTGATGTGGGTTGCTGTTAGCAGGAGTTGACACCGGGGATCATTCAGGGTTGAGCCGTTAGAGCATATAAAATTGAATAAACAGAAAGCGGGAGTTGAGTGGCATATTGTGGCAAGAAATTCATAAAAGCATACACAGCTACCCAAACAGAAGAGAGCATAATCATGAGTTTTATGAATATATCCATTACCAAAAATATGCGATAAGTGACATTTGCTTTTACAGATTGGTTTTTCGGTTGCGATATTTTAACAGATTTTATGCGACTTGTTTTTCCTCCTTTACAGTGGACTTACCCTGAACGGCCCCGCCAGTGTGGTGAGGCAATCCCAGATCACTATTATAAATTTCCTTTCATACTACGAGTTTTTCAGATATTTTTAATTCCCACCAGTGGGTTTCATACCCCGTAGCTTGCTACGGCTTTTTAATGAAAACCATTGTAGGATACCCCGTCTGCTTGCAGCGGGATCGTTCATTAAGCGGCTGCTTTCGACGGCGGGCTCAACCGATCGATGCAACGCATGCTTTAAATCTATCTGCCGGTGTCTCGTATTTTAATGTTTTACGTGGGCGTTCATTTGGCATGAGACGGTTTGCGGCCTCACTTTACTTCTTTCAATTGGATGATATATTATAACTTCAGGTTATCCACAATCCAGCGGATCGTAAGGCAGATATTTCTTTCCGCTCTGGTGACGCGGTAAAAAATTTAATGAAAAAAATTTATGGTAAACAGATTAATCAATCTTTGCAAGCTGATTAAGATAATCAAAGAACGCGGAAATTTGCCACTCATCCGCCGTTCCCGCAAGCAACTGAGGGATTTCCTTTTATGCCGGGGCGGGATGAATCATAAATCCATTTTTGTGGTCATACCCTATTGGTTTTATATGTTGAAAGGATTGGACGTGCTGGTCTGGCGGCTGGAAACTTTCGGGTTTCTTTATTTACCCGGTCAACCGGAAGAAGATAAACAACGGTTGAACGCTTGTCTTTAGGGCATCTCCAAAAATGGTTCCGGGCCATGAGCGGACCCTATGAAATAGGGGCCCGCGAGTTGCCGGACAGCAAAATATCGAATTAATAGAAATCCCTTTTAATAATTTCCCTTCCTGTTTCTGACGTTTCCCAAATAAAGAGAGAGCTTTGACCTCCTTATTAAAAAATAAAACTTTTCAAATCATATTTCTGCTTTATTCCTCCGGCTTGATTTTTTTGGGTCGTCAGTTGAATGTGGGATTGCCAAATTTTGACGATACCTATTACGCCCAAAAGGCCAAGGAAATGCTGGCTTCCGGAAACTTGCTGGTGATCACTCACAATGGGGTTCCGGATTTTGCCAATCCACCATTTCCATTCTGGATGATGTCTCTTTCCTTCAAACTGTTTGGAGTTTCGGGATATGCCGCAGTATTTTTCTCGGCGCTGTTTGCGGTGGCCATTGTTTTGTTTACATACTTTCTTTGCCTTCACCTTTTCAAGGATGGCTGGGTCGCATTTTTTTCTTCGTTCGTATTGATTTTTCCCGGCATGTTTGTCGATTCGGCCCGCAGAAGTATGCTGGATATTACCCTGGCTTTTTGCGTGATCGGTGCGATGTATTTTTTTGCCAAAGGGCTGGAAAACAGAAGGTATTATCTTTTGTTTGGATTGATGACCGCTTTGGCAATTTTAAGCAAAAGCGTTCTGGGCGGTTTTCCCTTGGCAATCGCGGTTTTCATCCTGGTTCTGGCCCGCCGTTGGAAGGATTTGTTCAGCGGTTATTTTTTGGGTGGAGTGGCCATTGCCTTGCTGGTTGGATTCAGTTGGCACCTGGCCCTATGGCTCATGTTCGGCAGCTCTTTTCTGGAAATGCACTTCGGAATATTGATTTTTAATCGAGGTTTCCAGGAGATTTCTTCTCCGTTTTATTTTCTGGGCTATGCTCAAGATTTCCTGAAAAATTACTGGCCCTGGCTCCCGGTTGCTCTCATCGGTTTGTACCAGTTTGGTCGGCGTGCTTTTATGGAAAAGGACATACGGTTTCTGATGGTTTTTTCCTGGGTGGTGGTCGTTTTCCTCGTGATGAGTACCAGCAAAATACAGACTCTCCGCTACCTTTTCATGATATTTCCGGCTCTGGCAATCATAACCGCCAAGACTGTCGGGGATTGGATTCAACAGGGGACCAAAGAAAAATCACTGCCATATATTTTTGGGATTATCATGGCCACCGTGATATTCGTGAACGCGACTCCTTTTCAGGTGAAGGTAACATTGAGGCCAAACAGCGTGGAAGTCCGGCAATTAGCGGGAGTGGTCAATTTGAACACGCCTGCGGATCAAAAAGTAGGCAATTTCCGCCTGACCACACATAATCCCCGAAATGCCCTCTTATTTTACTCGGACCGTTATTTGGATGACCCGGTCGCAGACTCCTTGGAACTTTTGAGTCGTGTGGACAATCAACCGGAATCGACCTGGTTGGCCTCCATCCATGAATTTAAAAAACTTCAGCAGGATCATCCAGACCGGTTTTATCTGATTCAGGCCAACCGCAAATATGTTTTCTTCACTTCCGTCAGGAATAAAAAAAATATTCGCTATGATTATTCCGGGATGACTTTGCCTGTGGTCCGCTAGCTTGGTTCAATGATTCCCACCAGTGGGTTTCATGTCCCCATAGCTACTAGCCGTAGGGGCAACAGGCACTAATCGTTTGCCTTGATAATGCTTGCCGGCAAAGAGAGATGTTTCAATTTGGGTCCAGCGTCACGCTGGCTACGGCTTTCAAATGAAAACCTTTGTCGGATACCCCGTCTGCTTGCAGCGGGGCCGTTCATTGATTGGTAAACAAAACGATCGTCTCGACAAGATCGGATTCCTGCAGGTTGAGGCCCTCATCCCATAATTTCCTGAGGAATATTTTGTCGACCCGGCGTTTTTTCCAGATCGTATCGGTGGATTGCCGAATCAGGGGCAGGTCGTTGAAATCCTTTTTCCACTCCGATTCTCGCATGACGAGATAAACTTTTTGATCGGTTTTAATAAAAGAACGCACTCCTTCCGGAGTGAAAATAAATTTTGAATATTGGTTTGTCAAAGCGCCCAAACGGGCCTGATGACTGCCAAGCTGAAACACCCCGATTTTCTCATGCCCGTTTCCTGTTTGTAAAATTTCCTGAGCGAATTTTTTCATGGGATACCGGTTGAAATATGGAATCGCATCGCCATTTATCAAAGCCAGACTGAGTGTTTGGAATATTGCGAGAGTGATTATCAAAGCGATTTTTCGCCGGGCAATAAACATCAGGATCATGACCGCCGCCCCTGTGGCAAGGAACAGGGGAAGAAACATTATTTTGAAAGGAACGCTGGTTGTGGATTGAAACGCAATGATTCCAACAGCGATTACGAGCGTCAACAGGAGATATCCCAGGAGGGTCAGATAAAAGGGGATTTTGAACAGTGGTCTTTTAAAACCACGTTCGGAGTTTGCCAGCCCGGTAAAATAATGACCCAGGATCAATGCCACCGCCGGGGAAGCTGGAAGCATATAACGGCTGTGCTCGATTCGGAATGCGCTGAAAACAATGATAGGAACCAATATCCAGAGGGAAAAAAATAAAATCGCGTAATTTTCTTTGTCGAAAAATTTAAGCATCCGTGACTTGAAATCAGTGGTCATAACGGCGAATGAACAAATCAGAAATAAAGACCAGGGCAGATAATATCGAACAAAAACTCCGAGGTAGTAAAAGCTGAATGGGGTTTGATGGAAAATGCGGTCACTAAGTTCAGAGCCCAGCAGGTGGTTCAAAAACTCATCGCCATGCATAAAATACATTGCGGCGAACCAGGGAACGTCCACAATCAGGAGGATCAGGACCCCGGCTGGCAAACGCATTTCGGCGAACATTTTCCAATCTCCCCGGACAAAAAGAAACGCGGCAATCGTCAGGCCTGGAAGGAGAATCGCTGGAGGACCCTTGGTGAGAAAGCCCAATGCCATTGCAAAATAAAACAGATAAAAATTTCGCCTCCGGTTGGGTTCCTCCTGAAATCCCCTGATAAAAAAATAGAACGAGCACAGGATGAAAAAGTTTAGTGTCATATCCGTTGTTGCCCAACGGGAAATTTGGAAATGCAGGTAAATGGAGGGAAGGATAAACGCGCTAAGTAGGGCGGCCTGAGAGGTCAACAAACGCCGTCCTAATAAAAAAACCAGACCTGCGGACAAGGTTCCAAATACAACTGACCACAGACGGGCGGAAACCAGGTTGATGCCAAACGCTTTGTAGGAAGCGGCCACCAGCCAATAAAATAAAATGGGCTTGGCAAAGCGTTTTTCCTCGTGATACATCGGCGTCAGATAATCGCCCGATTGAAGCATGTTTTTAGCGGAGAGGATGTAAAAGTTTTCATCCGTATGGTAAGGCGGAACTTCCCCCAATTGATAAGAAAAGGAGAAAAAGCAGAGGCTGATCAATAAAACCAGATAAAGGCTGTTGACTGATTTTGTCCTTAATGATTCGGGAAGGATTTGCATGGGTTCAGATTTATTGGAAAGAAACGTGATCTCGCTGGAAGAAAGGCGGTGTGTTTTTATAATGGCTTCAAAAGGACCGAGCCCTGAAAAATGGTTTTGAGGTGAAATGCCAAAAAGGATGAATTATAATCCTTTTCCACCGAATCGAATAATGGATTTTAAACTTATGGGCGTCTCGAAAAATTCAATCTGGACTATGAGCCAGCCCCTTAGATTGAGGGGTTGGCGATTGCAAAGGCCAGAAAATATTAATTTTTAGTGATCCCCTTATTGGAGTCCCTTGCCAATTTGGTCCAGGCAGTCTTTTTTCCATTATTAAAAATGAAATGAGTTTGGTAAGAAAGCCGTTTCAAAAAAAACAATTATGGATAACAATCCTTCCACTCAAATCTTAAACGAAAATCATCCAGACTTCAACGCGGGACAAGAATCTATCACCAGATCGAAATTTTTTCGATGTTTTCAATGGCATCATTTTCTTCTTCTGGCAATAATCCTTTGGACCTATGCGTGCAATCAGATATGGGTCCTCCTGGATACGCGCCCGCCTTCATGGGATCAGGGAGCCCATCTTCGCATTGCCTTTGGATATTGGAGTGCGTTGATTTCGGGGTCGGACCGTTTGTGGCTGGACCTGTTGAGTGTCGAATCGTTTTATCCTCCTTTTTACCACCTGTCGTTATTGCCTGCCTTCGCCTGGTTGGGATTTTCCGCCGACAACGCGGTAGTGCCAAATTCAATTTTTCTGGCGGTTGTTATTCTTTCGACGTATGGAATCGGAAAAAGGTTATACAGCAGAAACACCGGACTGCTCGCGGCATTTTTGATCTCCTGTTACCCCTTCCTGGCCTACAGTTCCCGGCAATGCATGATAGGGACCGCGCTTACGGCCGCAGTCACTCTTTCCTATTATCTTTTCCTGCGTTGTGAAAATTTTGAAAACCGGAAATTTTCATTTTGGTTCAGTTGTTCGTTTGCAGTGGGATTGATGGTCAAGTGGACTTTTCTAATCTATCTGTTACCGGCGGTGATCCTGGGTTTATTTAAAACGGAATCTTGGGATTCTGGGAAAATAGCAAGGCAGGTGATTTATTATTTTGGAATGATATGCGCCATCATGGTCTTTCCTTTGATCCTCTTTGTGCTCGCGGACGGGAGAGTGGTCGCGCTGGCCTTGGAATTCGCCCTGGTATTTGCATTGGTGCGATATTTGCCCGTGGTTCCTATTCCCCTGAAAAAAGTAATAAATATATTAACTCTGACTTTAATTTCACTGTTGGTATGTTTCCCCTGGTATGCGCACAATCTGGCGAAAATGCTGCGTGGAATGTCCAAATTTGGTTTTCCCGACGACGTTCTCACTGGCGCGATGGATTGGCCTCTCTCGATTTGGGGATATTATCTGGAAATTGCGGGACGGCAAATGGGGATTCCCTTGTTATTATTGTTTGCCGTGGGATTCATTGGTTTTTTATCGAACAGGAAAAATTTTAACTGGCTTCTCTTTGGTTGGATTGTTTTGCCCTTTGTGGCATTTACTTTTATCAATAACAAGGGAGTGCGGTACACGATGCCGTGTCTTCCTGCAATATCTGTGGTGTCGGCCCTTTGGATTGTTCAAATGAGAACAATTTGGGTTCGGCGGTGGGCCCTGGGATTTGTATTGGTAGTTGGTTTATTCTCTTATATTTATACAGGGTTTCTTCCGGGAGAGATTCGGACCCCCGGCTTGGGCGGTCCCGCTTTTGGTTTTAAAGTTCTTCCCGTAAAAGAAAATTGGCAGATCGACTCCATCCTCGACGATATCGTTGAAGAGTCCGCCCCTTCTCCTGGGCAAACGATTACCGCCCGCACCCTCACCAATCATGCCTGGTTTCAACGGGGGGCTTTTCGCAATTCCGCCAATATTCGAGGGTTGCCTATTATCATGAAAAGCGTTAAACGAAACCTGGGGGAGATGACGGATTTTTTTATCACCAAAGACCGTAGCAAGGAAGGGGAGTCTGGCGTCCGGCAAATCGATCCCAAAAGGGACCGCTTGTTCGACGACCCTTCGTTGAATAAAACGTTTTCCTTGTTTCGGTCCTACCCTCTGCCCAATGGGATGCAGGGCCTGGTTTTAAAGAGAAACGTTATCCCGGCAACGGATATCGAAGGGGCCGATGATTTGGAGCAGGTGGGAACGCGGTTTGTCAGCGCTCTGTCCAAGTATCCCATTTACGGGGTCAAAAATATGAAAAACGCCAGCGTTTCTGTAATTCCCACAGAGAACAAGGAAGATTTGTATCTGGGACGTTATAAAAAAATTACCGTGACTGCCGATTCGGCGGTATCGAACAAAATCCGTTTGGATGATTTTGAGTTGACCTTTCATGATGTACAGATCAATCTGTATGAACTGTTTCTGCATGGCAAGCTGATCTTTTTTGAAATAGGGCGTTTGTTTCCAAGAGCGACGATTCAGTTTGAACCCTTGGAACAATTGGCGTTGAAGGAAATGAAGGGGAAAGGGAATGCGCGTCTGGAAGGTGAGGGAGATCGTTTGCACCTGCGAGCGCAATACCAGCTTCCTCCTCCCCTGGGGACGATAGAGGTAAACGCCACCCTAAAACTTGTTTTTGATCCGAAAAAAAGTATTCGCCCTTTGGTGGAAATGTTGTCGGTTGGACCGCTTGTAATACCGAAAATTTTTTATCGCCGGATTATGGATGAACAAATCGTCCTCAGCCCGACCCCTGGGTGGCCGTTGTATACGGATATCCGCTCCATTAAAATTTTCCCGCGCAAGCTGGAGATCAATCAGACCTCATTAAACTAACCTCCGTGAAAATTTCATTTTTATGTTTCGATCTTTCGAATAACTCTCTGGGAAGGGCGGGGCTTCTGGCTCAGACTCTGGCGCGCCACCACGAAGTGGAGCTTGTCGGCCCAACGAAACAGGGAAAGATCTGGTATCCTTTGCAGGATCTGGATCTTCCCATCAAATCTTTTCCGTGGAAACGTTATCCCGCTTTTGTCCCGACCATCCGCCAAATGATACAGGCGATTGATGGGGATGTTTTGTTTGCCTGCAAACCGCGGCCCACCAGTTTTGGCATTGGATTGTTGAAAAAATGGATATCGGGCAAACCTTTAATAGTGGATATCGATGACTGGGAACTGGGATTTTTCTATCGTGCCGGTTTTTGGGGCAAGGTGGGACGGTTTTTAAATTTTTCTAATCCTAATGGATTGCCCCATACGTGGCTTATGGAGAGGCTGGTGAACTTTGCAGATGGCATAACGGTGAGCAATAGATTTCTGCAAAACCGGTTTTCGGGGACCTTGCTGTATCATTGCAGGGACACCTCCGTGCTGGATCCGGATAAATTTAGCAAGGATAAAGCCAAGAAAAAACTTGGGGTGCAGAATAAAAAAGTGGTGATGTTTCTGGGAACCCCGAGAGCGCATAAAGGGGTGGATGACCTGGTCGATGCAATGAATAAAATTGACGATCCCGATGTGCGTCTGGTCATCATCGGCGCGGAGAACGGCCTTGAAAGTTTGCAAGGACGTGGACGGATGAAGGAAGGACAACTCGTTCTTCTGCCCATGATCCCTTTTAAGGATCTTCCTGAGCATCTGGCCGCCGCCGATGTGGTGGTCATTCCCCAGCGGAATACCAGCGACACCGTGGGCCAAATGCCAGCAAAAATTTTTGACGCCATGGCGATGGCAAAACCCATAATATCCACCCGCATTTCCGATATTCCGGATGTGTTGGGCGACTGCGGGTATCTGGTAGAGCCGGGAAATGTCCAACAGCTGGCGGAGACGATGAATCACGTTTTCAATCATCCCGAAGAAGCCCTGCGTAAAGGGAAAAAGGCGCGGGAGCGGTGCATCGCCCGGTATGATATCAAGGTGATGGAAAAGCAGTTGTTGGAGCTGGTGGAAAAGGTCCGGTCTAAAACAAGGCGCCGGTAATAAAGGGCGCCTCTAAAAATTGGTTTTGGCCATGAGCGGCCCTTATGAAATAAGGGCCAGCGAGTTGCCTGGATAGAAAATATTGAATTAATAGAGATCCCCTGAAAATTCTGGAGAACGAGAGAAGTGGTCGGTTTCGATAAGGAAAAACTGCCTCCAAGGCCGAAAATTCTACTGATAAAATTGCGGTCCATCGGAGATGTAATTTATAACACCGCCGTCTATACCCCGCTGAAACGGTTATTCCCCGATTCGCATTTGACGGTGTTGGTGGAGCGGCCTTCCTATGACCTGGTGCGGGAACACCCGGATGTGGATGAGGTTCTTTGCTTCCATAAGGGTTCCCTTTGGCGGCAGGTCCGGTTTTACTGGAAATTATTTTCCAAAGGCTATGACATGGCGATCGACATGCACGAAGGCACGCGGGGCGCGATCATGTGTTTTGTGACGCAGGCGCCGTTTCGAGTGGGCCACAAGTATGCCAAACGTTCATTTTTTTATAATGTGAAATTGGAATTTAATGACCTTCAGCCGAAGTTTCCTTTGGACTATCAGGTGGCCTTGATAAAAAAGCTGGGGGCCTCCTTCGATCAGATCGCTCCCGCCGTCCACCTTTCAGAAGCCAGCAGGGAGAACGCCCTGCGCCTTTTGCAGGAAAATGGAATTTGCCCTGAAGACCGATATTGCATCATTCATACGGGAACGCGAAAGATCTACAATCAATGGCAATGTGAAAAATTCGCCCGTTTGGCGGATATATTGTCGTCCCGCTATGGGCTCAAAATTATCATTACCTGCGGTCCGGGGGAGGAGGACCAGGCCCAGGCGGTGATCGACCGGATGGAGGGCACGCCTTCCACATTTATCATGGCGGAGCTTATGGATTTAGCTGTCATTACTGAAGGCGCGGAATTTGCTGTTTGCCATAATGGAGGATACATGCACCTTGCCTCCGTATTGGGAACTCCCGTTATCGCCTTATATGGGTCGGTTCATCCACGCGTGTGGCGACCGCTGGGAGAAAAGGATGTGGTGGTTTATAAGCAAGTGGAATGCAGTCCCTGCAATCACCAGACACGAAAAAAAGAATGCTATAAGGGCGACGCTGAATGCATGCAAATCATCACGGTTGACGATGTGCTTGCAGGAGTCGATAAAATCCTTGAAGGCAACACCGAACTAAAAATTAGAGCTTTCCCCCATCGGGGGGAGCTGGACAGGTGAGTAAGCTAACGCTTCCTGAACTTTATCCCACACCACAGCGACGTCGATCTTCTTTAAATCTCCATCCTCATAATTCGTTTCCGATGAAAATTCCCCCTGGGCAGTGGGGTGGATCATGAAACAGCTGTTTTTTTCCAGATCAAACGGTCCGGTTCCGCGTGGATCGTAAGGACCAAACAAGGCTACGGTTGGCACCTTTAAAGCGAAGCCGACATGCATGGGACCGGTGTCGCAGGTGATGAGCAGTCGGGCCTGGCTGATGAGGTAACTATCCGGTTTCAGCGGAATCCCGGTTGAATCGCTGCACCGATCCGGGTCCAGATTTTCCATCATGTCGTGGATGTGTTGTTTTTCTCCGGGTCCCCCGCCCAAAATAATTTTATAGTTGGTTTGTTGCAGGATTTTTTCGGCCAATGCTAAGAACCGATTTTCAGGCCAACGCCGGTGCGCACCGGAAGCGCCGATATTGATGTAAATATAATTTTTCGGGGACAACGATTTTTTATCCAGGAACGCTTTGGCGTCCTTACGCTCTGCCTCATTAAAAAAAATTTCCATTTGTCCGCCGTCCAGAATAGCTCCGATTTTTGAAATTAAAATCAATCGCCTTTGAATTCCATGAACCAGGCCCTCAATCTGCACCCGGTTCTTTTCTGGAATCCAGGCGGAGGTTTGATGCGCTATCAGGGATCTATATCTTAACCACGGCAACAGGCGCGTGAAGTCTTTATTGGCATGGAAGATAAGGACGCGATCATACCTGTACCGCAACAGCTTCCAACCAATCAGAGGTTGCTTGAACCATTTTGGGGAATAGTTGATTATTCGGTCTATATTGGGGTTGCCGACGAAAAGCTTTTGCCAATGAGAGTTCACAAGAAAATGTATGTCCGCATCGGGGAATGATTTTTTCAAAGCTCTCAGCGCCGGGGTTCCCCACAGGCTGTCACCCATTCCCGTTGTGCTCACTACAAGGATTCTCTTCATAGGGGTCGGATAATTTTTATTTCGCTAAATCTGATGAAGGAGAAGATATGACATTAGAAGCATTTTTCATTCCGCTATCATCTCCGGAACATTCACCGGTTTTTTTCCCGATGACATACAGATTGAAGCCAAAACCGGCCCAATCCAGAAGGGGGCTGATATAATTGATCGGATTGATGAAATTCTTGAAGTCCCTTTTCATTCCCCCAAAAAATTTATCAAATCTATTTAAAGGTCTGTCAGGCTTACGGTACGGGTTGTTTTGTGGAGAGGTGAAAAAACCCTTCTTCGCCCGGTTTGTGTTTTTATAAACTAAGTGAAATCCGGTTGATTGCAGAATTTGATTCAAGGTTGCTGACGAAAAAAAATACAGGTGTTGCAACGGTTTATAGCCAAACCATTTTTCTTTTGGCAAATCACGCATTGCCAGGATGCCCGCAGAGATAATCTGCTTATAGGCTACTCCGGTGGCCCGCCGAATCTCCATGCACGCTACTTTTGCCGGTCTACTCAAATTTTCATCTGCTCGTTTCACTATAATTCCCACAAATAGAGTTACAATTAATATCCGCTGGCCCAGGGTCATCGATGGGTAAATTAAACTTTGGTCTCGGGGAAATCAATGAGGGTTTGAAGGCGGGAATTTTGTGAATCATTAGCCCCTGGACTCATTCTCTATCTACTTTTACTTTTAAAAACTCCAAACATGATTCAGGGTATTATTTGTGGTCCCACCGGCATCGGTAAGTCTATGTTGGCTCTCAATTTAGCGGAGGCCAACGGTTTTGAAATTATTTCTGCGGATTCCAGACAAGTTTACAGGAATCTCGAAATAGGAACGGGTCAAGCCGGAGAAGGTGATCTCAGCCGGGTTCCCCACCAT
>JADFGI010000047.1 GCA_022567815.1 Nitrospinota bacterium | reverse complement strand
TTGACCGGTATGTGATACCCAATTCCTATACTCACAATATAACTAATCGGGAGCAGAAAAATTACACCCCCAGGGATCCTGAATTATATTTAACGGAGTGAGGTGTCATGACAAACGAAGAAGAATCCAAAAGAAAACTGGTCGAGTTTTTGTGGGTAGAAATCAACCGCGCCATCATCGGCTCTCCGGAAGTGAAATCCTGCATAAAAATCCTCAAGGATTTAGATTTGCTGGAACATGTTGAGGACTATAACCTGGTTCTGGACGTACAGGCGCTGATCAAATTGATTAAAAAGGACGACAAAAAAGGCATCATGCCTTCCAGCGAAGATATCAAAGTAAAAAAGAAACCTTTGGACATTCGTTCGAAAAAAGCGGATGCCGCCAAACAAACCCAAGACCCGACGCCAACGATCGACGGGAAAGAATTGACGGTGAATGAAATTCTCTTCCAAAAACATCTGGAACGAAATTTCGATGAAAGCCATTGGCTGAAGAAAGCGGGAATCCGGTTTCTCAATTAAACATTTAGAGACCGATTTTGCCAGCCTATGGCTTTTTCGGTGATTTCCAAATTCTGCCTGGCGTAAGGCAAAGCCTCGGAATATTTTCCCGCCCGGTAGAGTTCGGCTGCTTTTCGGTCCAATTCGCGAGATTTTTCCGCATAATTCTGGGCAGGAACCAAAGAAGCATCCATCAAGCTAAAAGAAATAATAAGGGTAAGAACCGGGGGAAATTTTTGCGCACAGGATATTAAACATGCCCCAATCCTACTCCCTTTGGAAATGAGAAAGAGAAAATAAAAATCCCCCCAACCCCTGTGGTATTTAACATTAGCCCTCATGCCCGGAACGGGTACTTCGTGAAAGAGAGCTTTGCATGAGTGGAGAATCTTCAGTAGGAATTACCCTGAACCAACCAAAGACGTCATCGCGAACCGCTATCACCGACGCGGTCGTAATAATATTCCTAAGCTTTCGTGCCTCCCTGAAAGTATACAATGGGGTATGTGATATTTTACCTGCAGACATTTTCAGGGCCTCGCGTAGCGTCAGGCCCAAGCTTCCTCCCCGTGTAACGGGGTCCTCCCCACGCCAGCGTGACGCTGGACCCAATATTAACGTGCTATGGGTTATGAGGAATAACAGTTTCTCTATAATCCATAGTTCTCAGGGGCTCGTGAGCACAGCGAACGGAGCCTTAAACTTTTCCTCCCCTGTAAGGGGCGTAGCGGGGTGGAAAAAAGTGAAATTATTTTAGACAATTTGTGTGGAATGGGCTATAAAATAAAACTTTATCTTACCAGCTAACCCGGTTAAAATAAGACTGGATCAGGTTTTGCCGACCAGTTGTTAAGTTTGCATGAGCCGACAACAGGATGCTAAAAATTCTTGGTTGGGGATTCGCGATGCTCTTTTGCTATCGTTGAAACAAGTTGACCTCGACCCAAAAGTTTCCACGGACTGGGCCGGGTTATGCTGGACTCTCGCCGTTGGAAAAGAAATAGCCGCTGTTTCTCATGTAAATAAAGTAGCCCCAAAAACGCTTTATGTCGAAGTGGCAGGAAAAGAATGGGTGCCTGCACTTGAAGCGTTGAAGAAAAAAATAATCGAGGAGATTCGGCAACAGGCGGGTTTTGAAGCTTTAACGCAAATTATATTTAAAGAAGCGTCGGCATCAAATTCCAGTGGGAATCATCCCCGCGTATCCGGGAAAAACAATACACCTTTTAATTCAAACCCAGGCGCCGTACAGGGATCACCCAGGCGATCAAAAAGGCGTAAGTGAAGGAAATTTGAAATGGCCAGAAACCCAAATTTGAAAGAAAACTGTCCGCGTCTCACAGGGAAAATCCTATGGACTCCGTTCGCATTGGCGGGCTGGATGGTTGTCGCAAATTGCAGTACCCTGCCCCCCACCCAAGTGGCCGATAACGATCTCTCCTCATCGTATGCCGTCAAAAGCCTCTCTGTTAAACATACAGAAACCAAAAAGTTTTCCAGAGACCCAAGGTCTTATTACCATTACCTCCTTGCGTTAAAGGCAGAAAGCAAGTCCCGGTTTGAAGATGCGGCCTCACATTACATGGAAGTGGTTCGGCACGACCCCGAAATGGAAGATATGCGCGAAATTCTGTCCCAACTGCTTCTGAGATCCGGGCAAATCGATAAATTGATCGAAGTGAGTCAGGAATCTCTGGAAAGGTTTCCCGAAAATCCCGTTATCAATATGATCCTGGCCGATGTTCTGGCCGGACGCGAAGATTATTACGGCGCCCTCAAACATTACCGGAAGGTGACGGAGATTGATCCCGGAGGTTCCAGAGCCTATCTCCTTCAGGGAACGGTTTATGATTCGCTCAAGCAATACGATCAGGCGCAAGAGATGTACCGGCAAGTTACCTTGGCCGAACCCGGGAATCCCCTGGGTCATCATTTTCTCGGCCAGTCGCATATTCGCGCAGGCAATTTGGAAGCGGCCCAAGTCAGCCTGGAAAAAGCTGTTTCACTGCGCCCAAATTTTATTCAGGCCAGAGAGCATTTTGCCTGGGTCCTGATTAAACGGGAAAAATTCAAGGAGGCGGCCAGGGAATTAAAACTGCTCGTTAAACTGGACCCGCGGAATAAAAAAGTCCGTGCCTATCTGGACAACCTGCAAAAAGTTTCGTCAGAGGAAACTCCCAAAAAGTTTGCGCAAATTCCTGATGACCTGAAAAACCCAATCGATATCCACTTGAGTATTGCCGGTATTTTTTATGAGCAGGCCATGTACCTGAAAGCTCTGGATGAGTTCCAACTCACCTTGCTCAGGAAGGACAAAAAAGAATCCCGCATGCTCATGTCCAGAATTTATGAAATTCTGGGGAGGCCGGACAAGGCGATCGAGGAATTTGAAATTCTGAGAAAGATGATGCCTGAGTCGGTGGAGATCATACGTTATACCGCACGGCTATACAGCCTGAACAAGCAACCCCATGAAGCGATCCGGTTGGTCAAAATAGCGGTTGAAATTGAGCCTAAAAACGATTCCTTATATCATTCTTTATCCTTGGCATACATGGCCGTGGAAAAACACGATCTTGCCATAGAAAACATGCGCACCGCCATTCAATTAAACGACAAAAAGGATTCCTATTATTTTGAACTGGGAGCTCTGCTGGAGCGACTGGAATCATATTCAGATGCCATTGATAATATGCAACGGGCCATCGAATTGAATCCGATGCATTCCAATGCCCATAATTTTATCGGGTATATGTATGCCTTGGAAGGACGATATCTCGACAAGGCGCTGGACCATCTGAAAAAGGCTCTTTCCATCCAGCCGCGAAACGGTTTTTTCCTGGACAGCCTGGGTTGGATCTATTTTAAAAAAGGAGATTCAGAAAAGGCTCTGACTGAAATTAAAAAAGCCATGGTTTACGTCGAGCCGGACCCGGTCCTTTACGATCATTTGGGCGATGTCCATTTTTCATTGAAAAATTATGAGGAAGCAAGCGGGGCATGGAAAACCAGTTTATCCCTGACCAAGGTAAAAAAAGACGACCTCGATAACGGAGAAATGCCGGACGCGAAGACCCTGGCAAGTAAGATTAGTAAAGTGAACCGACTGCTCCAGGAAAGTTATTAACGTCCTGTCTGAAGGAAATTGGATGCAAGTCCGCTTTTTCTCATGCCGTCTTTGGGCAATTCTCCTGCTTCTTGCCGGAACGGGGTTTCTCTCCTCCTGTCAGTCCGGCATGGTTCCTGCCGATTCCCACCTGCACCAGAAATCGATCTCACTGGAAGACCTGCGCCAACGGTTGCTCGACAGACAAAAAGGCTTGAGCGACCTGAAGTCCTTCGTGCACACCACTGTGGAAACCAAAGGCCGCAAACGTTCCCTGCGTCAAGCCCTGCTGGTTCGAGGGGCGGAAACCCTGCGGATCGATACCCTGAGTTTGTTGGGCCAGCCGCTTGGAGTTTATATCTTCAATGGCCAAAATATGAAAGGTCAGCGGTCTGTTTTATATGACACCCGCCGCAACCGTGTTTTCCAAGGAATCGAGGTACGGGAGATGTTGGTGCGGATTCTGGGAATAGAACTGAACCTTGAGGAGTACATCAGCGTTTTTGCCGGAAATATTCCCCGTCTCGAAGCCCTGAAAATGATCGGCGGAGCCCTGGATCAGGAGAGAACCGTCTACCAGTTGACGGGGGTGGACCCGGCTGACAAAAGCCGGATGGAAATCGAAGTCGATGCGTACACCCTTCTTCCCGGCAAAGTTTCACGCACCTTGCTCAGCGGAGAAGTCATTCGCATTCAATGGCAAGATTACCGGATAGCCGGGGATCGGAATTTTCCTCATCGAATCATCATCGAGTTTCCTGCCAAGGATGCCCGTTTGACTCTCATTTATACCGATCCGGTCGTCAACGCCGGGATTCCAGATGAATCCTTCGAGCTATCGATTGGCGGCAAAAAATTTTCCTTGTCGGGGCATTGACCGGCTGAATACCCATGAAATTGTCCTTCAAAACGCCGGCAAAAATCAATCTGGGTCTTCACATCAGCCACAAGCGGGAAGACGGCTACCACGAGCTGGAAACCCTCCTGCAAATGGTTTCCCTGTACGACTCGATTGAATTGGAAACCCTGCCCTCTGGAATCGAATTATTATGCGACGAGCCGGGCATCCCAAAAGACCACACCAATCTGGTGGTCCAGGCGGCTCATTTACTCCTGGAAACCTGTTCCCTTGAAAATAAACAGGGGGTTCGGATTCGTCTGGACAAGAAAATTCCTTCCGGTGCTGGATTGGGCGGAGGAAGCGGAAACGCGGCAGGGGTTCTCGTGGGATTGAACGCGTTGTGGAATTTGCAATTGAGCCGGAAAAAACTGACTCTTTTGGCGGCAAAACTCGGCGCCGACGTTCCCTTCTTTCTGACCGCACCCAGTGCCTTGGGCAAGGGTCGCGGAGATGAAGTTGCCCCCGTCCAAGCCGTTGTAAAATTTGATATTTTGCTGGTTTACCCAGGTTTTCCCATCGCCACCTCCTGGGTCTATCAGAACCTAAATTTGAAGTTGACAAATCCGCAAAATAATATTAGCATCCTGAAAAAATTTTTGTCAGAATCACAGGTTGGCAAATTGGGAAAGTGCTTGTATAATGACTTGGAACCCATTGTTATTCAAAGATATCCTGAGATTCAGGCCATCAAGGAAGACCTTTTCAACCTGGGTGCAAAGGGAAGCCTTCTATCCGGAAGCGGCTCTACGGTCTTTGCCATTTTTGACAACCCTGATTGTGCAAAAAGTGCCTATACCAATTTAAACAAAGGGAACTGGGAGGTATTCTTGACGGAAACAGTTACTTGCTTTTCCGAGTTTTGGCCAGATGAAATGTTGAATTACTCATAACTGTCTTAATAATCCATTAATCTGTTGGGCATGATCTTATCGCTATAACCTGAACTCCTCTCCTGCATTCGGTTTCCATTTTTTTTCAGAACACAATCAAACGGGATTTCGTCTGGATAGGATTTTCATCCTCGCAATGGCAAAATTTATTTCGAGAAATCTGAAATACGATTGATTTTAAAGGAAATAATGAATTATTGGGGCGTCGACAAGCGGTAAGTCACAGGATTTTGATTCCTGGATGCGGAGGTTCGAATCCTCCCGCCCCAGTAAATTTAGTGAGCGCTAAAACACATGAGAAAAAATGAAAACGGACCGGTTTTAGTATTCTCCGGAAGATCTAATCCCGATTTAGCGGAGGCTATTTGCCAGTATATGGAGGTCCCCCTGGGGCGGAGAAAGATCCACGAATTTGCAGATAAGGAGATCTTGGTGAAAATCGAAGAAAACGTACGCGGCGGAGACGTTTTCGTGATTCAATCGATCTGCAATCCCGGTAATACCCATTTGATGGAAATGCTTATCATGATTGATGCGCTCAAGCGCTCTTCGGCCAAGCGGATCACTTCGGTGCTTCCCTATTACGGGTATGCCCGGCAGGATCGAAAAATCGAACCGAGGGTCCCCATCACTGCCAAGCTGGTGGCAAAATTGTTGGAGACAGCAGGAACCGACCGGGTATTGACCATCGACTTGCATGCGGGGCAAATCCAGGGGTTTTTTAATATCCCTGTGGATGATTTATTTGCCATGAACGTGATGGTCAAACATATTAGAGGGCTCAATCTGGAGAATTTAATTGTTATTTCTCCCGATGCCGGAGGGGTTGAACGGGCGCGGGCATTTGCCAAGCGGCTGGGGGTTTCCCTCGCCATCATCGACAAGCGCCGGGAAGTGGCAAACGAAGCAAAAGCCATGCATATCATCGGTGATGTCAAAGGCAAAGTGGCATTTATCGTGGATGACATGATAGATACCGCTGGAACCCTGATAGAGGCAACCAACGCCTTGCTGAGAGAAGGCGCCAAAGAGGTCCATGCATGTTGCTCGCATCCCGTGTTTTCCGGGCCGGCGGCGGAGAGGATCAGTGGGTCGCCTATTAAAACTATTATCGCCACCGATACGATCCCATTGCCCGATACATTAAAAAATAATCCAAAAATAAAAATTTTATCCGTTGCCCCTCTTTTGGGGGAAACGATTCTCAGAATTCACCGTGAAGAATCGGTAAGTTCATTATTCGATTGATTGGGAGTTTTGTGTCATGACCACAGCAGAGTTGAATGGAAAATTAAGAGAAAGCGGCAATAAATCCGCCGCACGCAAGATACGCCGGGAAGAGTTCCTGCCTGGAGTTCTTTATGGGCAAAAAGATAATGTGTCCCTCAAGGTCAACCAGAAAGACTTTGGGATAATTATGGAAAAGTATGGTCATAATGTTTTGATCGGCTTGAGCCTTGAAGGGGACAGCGTCCCCAAGCGCCAGGTCATTTTGAAAGATTTTCAAAGTCATCCGTTGCAAAAAGACTGGTTGCATGTGGATTTTCTTGAAATTGATATGAACAAGAAAACCCGGGTTTCCGTTCCCGTCAAACTGCTTGGGCATTCCCCCGGTGAAAAATTGGGCGGCTTGATCAATCACGCGGCCAAGGAGCTTGAGGTAGAATGTTTGCCGGGCGATATTCCCGACACCATCGAAGTCAATATGGCCGATGTCCAATTGGGCGATGTCGTCCACGTCCGCGACCTTTCGGTTTCGGACAAGGTAGAAATTCTTGATGATCCGGGAATTACGGTTGTCAGTGTTTATGTCGAGAAGGTGAAAGAAGAGGCCCCGGCAGAAGGTGAAGAAGCCGCAGAGGGAGAAGAAGCCGAGGCCGCCCCAGCGGAAGCGGAAGAAAAATCAACAGCCAGCAAATAAAGGAACGAGTCCCCCGCTGTGTTTCTTATCATGGGCCTGGGCAATCCCGGGCCGCGTTATGAGCTGACGCGTCATAACGCCGGGTTTCTTGTCGCCGACAACCTGGCGGACAAACACCAGATTGATTTGAACCGTCACAAGTATCGCTGTCAATATGGGGATGGGGAAATTTGTGGCGTACGGGTCATGGTCGCCAAGCCCATGACCTATATGAACGAAAGCGGAAAATCGGTCAAAGCCATACTTTCTGCGTTAAAAATTGATCCCAACCGGGTCATCGTCATTCATGACGATATTGACCTGCCACTTGGCAAGATTAAACAAAAGAATAAGGGTGGGGATGGAGGCCAGTTAGGTCTCAGGTCGATTGCCGGGTCGTTGCAAACCCGTGAGTTTCATCGCGTCCGGGTTGGCATCGGCAGACCGGAAGACCGTGACGATATCGTCGATTACGTGTTGTCTTCCTTTCAGGAAGAAGAGATGCAACTCTTTAATGAAGTTATTGAACAAGCAGTGCGTGCGATAGAAACCACGCTATTGGAATTGAACAACAGAAAACTACAAACGGAGGATGAATCGGGATGTTAAAGGAATACACAGGGGAGCTGATCTTTCTCGGCATTTCCATGGTGATCTATTTAATAATGGCCACTTTAGACGTATCGCATAACTTTGCTTATTTTGCGGTTTTCTTTGGGGTTTTTGGTCTGGTCGTGGCGTGGAAAATTTTCGAAAAGGTAGACGACCAACCTGCGGGCAATGAAAAAATGACGGAAATCGCCGATTCCATTCATGAAGGGGCGATGGTATTTCTTGCCAGAGAATATAGAATCCTGGGTTATTTCGTGGGAGTCGTCTTCATTCTTCTTATGATTGTCATTTCGACCCAAAAAGGCATCTGGATCGGTTTCTGGACGGCGATCGCTTATGTCGTTGGAGCGGGTTGTTCCATGCTGGCAGGCTTTTTCGGCATGAACGCCGCCACCACCGCCAACGTTCGTACGGCTCAGGCGGCAAACGAGAGCGGTCAGGCAAAAGCCTTGAACATTGCATTCAACGGCGGCGCGGTCATGGGACTTTGCGTCGCCAGCCTCGGTCTGGTCGGCGTGGGCGGGTTGTTTCTGCTGTTTGCCCGCGGTGATTCTGTCAGCGTGATCAGCGGGTTTGCCATGGGCGCCAGCTCCATCGCTCTGTTCGCTCGCATAGGCGGCGGAATTTTTACCAAAACCGCCGATGTTGGCTCTGACCTGGTCGGTAAAGTAGAAGCCGGTATCCCCGAAGACGATCCCCGAAACCCCGGCGTCATCGCCGACAATGTTGGCGATTGCGTGGGCGACACCGCTGGACTGGGCGCGGATATTTTTGAATCCTACTGCGGGTCCATGATTGCGACCATCGCCATTGGTTCTGGCATGGCGACCATGGCCATTCAATATATGGCCCTGCCGGTGGTCATCGCCATGGTGGGTTTGATCGCCTCCATTGTAGGCATTCGCGCCATGAACAACCTGGAAGATATGGACCCCTCGGCGGCGCTTCGCAACTGCACCTTTATCGCCGCCGGAGCCATGCTATTTGTCGGTTTCTTTGTCGTTAAGATCATGGGCCTTCCCTCCGGAGTATTTGTCGCGTTGTTGGTTGGTTGCGTCGCCGGAATCGCGATTGGCTTGATTACCGAATACTACACTGCCGGAAAACCAGTTATCCAAATCGCCGAAGCCAGCAAAACGGGTGTGGCGACAGTCATAATCACCGGGCTCGCGATTGCGATGGAAAGTACCGTCCTGCCCGTTCTCGTTATAGTTATTGCCATATTCTTTGGCGCCGAGTTCGCGGGTTTATACGGAGTGGCTTTAGCCGCCGTCGGCATGCTGGCCACGGTTGGCATCACCATGTCGGTGGACGCTTACGGACCCATTGCCGATAATGCCGGCGGTATTTCGCAAATGGCCGGATTGGGCGAAGAGACACGCAAAATAACCGATGGGCTGGACCGGGTGGGTAACACCACCGCCGCCATCGGTAAAGGATTCGCCATCGGTTCTGCCGCGCTCACCGCGTTGGCTCTGTTTTCCGCTTACACCCAGGCCGCTGGCATCGAATCCATCAACATAACTGACACGACCGTCATCATCGGTTTGTTTATCGGTGGGGTGATTCCCTTTTATGTGGCCGCGCTCACCATGAAATCTGTCGGCAAGGCCGCCATGGAGATGGTCGAAGAAATTCGACGCCAGTTTCGTGAAATTCCCGGTTTGATGGAAGGAACCGCTAAACCGGACAGCGCCCGTTGTATCGACATCAGCACCCAGGCCGCGTTGAGAGAAATGATCGCTCCCGGAGTGGTTGCCTTCCTGTCGCCGATTCTTGTGGGTTTCATTCTTGGCCCGGAAGCTCTTGGCGGCATGCTGATTGGCGCGACGCTCACCGGCGTCATGCTGGCGCTATTTATGTCCAACGGCGGCGGCGCGTGGGACAATGCTAAAAAATATGTGGAAGCAGGTAATCTGGGCGGCAAAGGATCGGAGGCTCATCATGCCACTATCGTTGGTGACACGGTAGGTGATCCTTTGAAAGACACCTCCGGCCCCGCGATGAACATCCTGATCAAACTGATGTCCATCATAGCCCTCGTGTTGGCTCCACTGTTTGCCTGATCGTTTTAGATTTTCTTCTTAAAAGGACGGGGAGTTTTTTCCCCGTCCTTTTTTTTGTGAAGAAAAGCTCATCACCCGATTTAGGATAGGTTTTCTTCCCCTCTGCATTTATGCTAACGCAGGAATGTAGAGGAGAGGGCACCAACAAAACGTCCTTTTAGCTCTAATTCTTAAGGTTTTGTCATGTCCCAAAAAATGATTCGATTCGGATTGCACGATTTTCTCAATGCCCAGCCTTTATTGGTCCCGCTTTTGAGCCGCCAAAAAGAACTCGGATTGGAAATAGTGCGCGACGTCCCCTCGGCTCTGGCTGAAAAGCTGAAAGCCGGAACGCTGGATCTGGCGATGATCCCCACCATCGAATATTTGAAAGAAGCGGCCCGTTACCGGCTGGTTCCCGGAGTCTGCATAGCCTCCCGGGATAGGGTGGGCACAGTTTTGCTGGTATCCCAGGTTCCTGTAGAGCAAATCAGGACCCTTGCCCTGGATGACCGCTCACGAACATCGGTGGCTCTTCTGAAAATTTTATTCGCCAAAAAATTTCGCAAGGACGTGAAGTTCAGCCCCTCCTCTCCCGACCTTGCGTCCATGCTCAGAGTCCATGACGCGGCTCTTATTATCGGCGACCAGGCCTTTTCCCTGCCTGAATTACCGGCGGAAACGAAGGTCTATGACCTCAGCGAAGAGTGGTTCCGGGAGACCGGAAAAACATTCGTGCATGCGGTGCTGGCGGTTCGGGAAGGAGTGGTTCTGCCTGAGGAAACTTTTAGGAAAATTCAATCCGCCAGGCAGGAAGGGCGGCAAGCGATCACGGACATTGCAAACCGGTATGCCGCTTCCAATGGATTGGATTTAAACACCTGCGAAGACTATCTCAGGCACAAGATCATTTACGATCTCGGCGAACAGGAACTGGTGGGGATGAGGCTCTTTGGCGATAAGTGTTACGACCGGGGCATGATTCCGCAAAAACACGAAATACGATTTATCGGAAATTAGAATTTCTCGGAACAGTGAACCCGCCGCTGAACCTCACATCAAACCTTCAAGAAATTCGCGGGATTTGGCCAGGGCCAGGTCGATAAACTCAATAATTTTCCTGCCGGCGGATTCGATAAAATTCAGGTAGTCCCGAACCCCTTGTGACCGTTCCACCGTTGACTCTTCATTTGCAAGTGAAGAGTCATGCGGAGCCGTCTCTACGGCTTCAGCGACTTCGACAGGCGCTTCGTCATGCGATTCGGCGGTGGCGGTTTCTTCGGCAGGATCATCGTGAGTTTCCGAAGGGTCAGTCGCATGTTCCGCCTCTTCCGTTACCGGCTCCTCAGCGTGAGCGGAATCCTCGGCAACATGTTCCGCGACAGCCGCAACCTCTTCCGCAGGAGTTTCCTGATCCTCTGCCGCGGACGCTTCTTCCGCAACCTCTGGTTCTTCAGCCGACTCTTCAGCATGAGCGGATTCTTCGGTCCCAGATGGTTCCTCAACAACTTCTTCCGCAGACACTTCCTCCGCCGCATCCACCGGAGCGTGGGCGATTTCTGAATCGTCACCTTCTTCTGCATGAGATTCAGAAGTTTCTTCATCGGCAGGCTCTTCATGAGCAGGGGTTTCTTCACTACTTTCTTTCGCTGGGGCCTCGCTTTCGGAGGTTCCTTCCTCGGGAGCCATCGCTATTTCTGAATCGTCAATATCATCCGACTTGGTCTCTTCCGTAGCGGTTTCTTCTTCCGATGGAGATGCTTCATCGGTTTCGGCTGAAACCCTGCTGATGTGGTCGGCAGTCGATTCGGTTTCCCCGTCTTCTGTAGATGTCTCTGCTCCGCTCACATGGTTGCCACCGGATTCGCCGTCCAACCCGGCTCCACTGACATGATTTTCTTCCGCAGACGGTTCCTGCGTTTCGGCAGGCGGTTCACTGGCTTCCGGCTCAGGAGGAGCGGATTCCTCCGGGTCGCTTTCCGGCGCTTTCGCTATCTCCGGAGGCAAAGCGGGTTCGGGTTCCACAGGGGGAACGAAGGCTTTTTGTTCCGTTACGGGGAGGGGTTGCGGCCTCGGAGATTTTTTTTCTTTCGTGGTCAGATTGAATATGGCAACTGCGCCTCCTATGATGAGCACGAACAGAAACAAACCGACGAACCGCAAAGCGGATTTTCGTTGCTCCACAGGCGCCTTGTCTTCAGCGTCAGTTGCAGGCTTACTTTCCTCTTTGGGTGGTTGCGGCTTTTCCTCAGAGGCGGTTGCGGGTTTACTTTCCGCTTTGGACGTTTCGGGAGCCTGGGATTCTTCTGGCTTCGAACCCGCTTCGGTTTCTCCGCCATAGGTTTGTTCCTGGCTGATTGAGCCTGCTTTGGCGATTTCCGAAACGGACTCTTCCTTCTCCGCGGGGGCCTTTTCTACATCGCCGGGTTGGGAAGTTTCTACAGGGGGTGTTTCTTTTTTGGCCGTTTGTGAGGTTTTATCGGGTTCAGACGATTTTGATTTTGGGGCGCTGTCTTCCTTGTCGATTTTTTCTTTTTCCGGTTTGGTGGATTTCTTGGCGTCAGCTTGATCGCTGTCTGATTTTGGCTTTTTATTTTTTTTCTTCATCGACTTTCCAACAACAGGT
>JADFGI010000415.1 GCA_022567815.1 Nitrospinota bacterium | reverse complement strand
TTATATGAAGATCAGGGGAGGGGACTACTCGTTTCTGCTGGAAAGCGTGGAGGGCGGAGAAAAGTGGGCGCGGTATTGTTTTCTCGGCTGTGACCCATCGCTGATCGTTCGCACCAAAGGCAACACATTCACCATTCAGGATCATGGAAAAGAAGAGACCGGGCAGGTGACGGGAGATAGTCCTCTTTCCATTATCAAGAAAATATTGGCGAAATACCGTCCCGTACCAGCGGAAGATTTGCCCCGCTTTACCGGCGGAGCGGTGGGTTTTATCAGTTATGACATGGTCCGTTATTTTGAGAAACTCCCCGACCAGACCACGGACGATCTCGATATCCCCGATTCGCTATTCGTGATCACCGACACTCTGCTGATTTTTGACAACGTTTCGCATACCATCAAAATTGTATCAAATGCGTTTGTTGAAGACGACGACCTGGACGGTCTGTACCAAAAGACCCTGAGAAAAATTGAATGCCTGGAGGATAAACTTCGAGCCAGCGTTCCCGTCACCAGGGCGGATTATAAGGGCAAAGCCAAAACGACAATGGGACCCATCGAGTCCAATTTTGAAGAGAAAGCATTCAAGGAAGCGGTCCTCAAGATCAAGAAATATATTGTCGAAGGGGACGCCATCCAGGTGGTTTTGTCCCAGCGGCTGAAGTACACAATCAGTGAAGACCCGTTCGATATTTATCGTGCCCTGCGCACAATTAACCCCTCTCCTTACATGTATTTTCTCAAGTATGGGGATCTGCAAATAGTAGGCTCTTCCCCGGAAATTCTGGTGCGGTTGGAAGATGGCAAGGTGGAGGTCCGCCCCATGGCCGGAACCCGAAAACGCGGCCAGGACGAAGAAGAGGATTGCGCCCTGGAAAAGGATCTTCTTCAGGATGAAAAAGAGCTGGCGGAACATATCATGCTGGTGGACCTGGGACGCAATGACCTGGGCCGGATCGCCCAAACGAGCACCGTCGAGGTGAACGAACAGTTTCTCATCGAACGCTATTCCCACGTCATGCACATCGTTTCCAATGTCAGGGGCTTGTTGAAACCGGGACTGGATTGTTTTGACGTACTGAAAGCCACGTTCCCGGCAGGCACGCTCTCAGGGGCACCCAAGATTCGGGCGATGGAAATTATCGATGAATTGGAACCGACCCGCCGGGGGCTTTACGGCGGAACGGTAGGCTATATCAGTTTTAACGGCAATCTGGACACCGCCATCGCCATCCGCACGCTTTTGATAAAGGACAATATCGCCTATCTGGGCGTGGGGGCGGGAATCGTCGCGGATTCGATTCCCGACAATGAGTTCGAGGAAACCATGAACAAGGGCAAGGCCCTCCTGAAAGCCATCGAACTTTCCGAAAGGGGATTGTTCCGATGATCCTCATGATCGACAATTACGATTCGTTCACCTATAACCTGGTGCAATACATGGGTGAGTTGGGGGCGGATATTCAAGTGCATCGAAACGATGAAATCACTTTGGATGAGATTGAATCCCTGGCGCCGGAAAAAATTGTGGTCTCGCCGGGGCCCTGTACGCCGGACAAGGCGGGGGTGTCTGTCGATATGGTTAAACGCTTCGCCGGAAAAATTCCCATTCTCGGCGTTTGCCTGGGGCATCAGTCGGTGGGTGCGGCCTTCGGTGGGGAGATCATTAAAGCCGGGCGGTTGATGCATGGGAAAACATCCATGATTCATCACGATGGAAAAACCCTGTTCAAAAACCTTCCCAATCCCTTTGAGGCCACGCGCTACCATTCCCTTGTCCTGAATCGAAAAAGCCTGCCGGATTGTTTTGAGATTTCCGCCGAGAGCGATGATAAGGAAATCATGGGTATCCGGCACAAGGAACTATTTGTTGAAGGCGTGCAGTTTCATCCGGAATCCATTTTGACCGTGAGCGGGAAAGAATTGTTGGGAAACTTTCTCCATATGCCGGCAAAAACCAGCGCATGAAAATCCAGCTTGCTCTAGGCAAGGTCATTGATGGGATTGATTTGACGGAAGCGGAGATGGTCTCCGTGATGAATCAAATCATGGAAGGCGCGGTTGGAGAACCGCAATTGGCGGCTTTTCTTACGGCCCTCAGGATGAAGGGGGAAAGTGTCGGCGAAATCGTGGGCGCGGCCCGTGTCATGCGCCAAAAAGCCGAAACCCTGCACCTCTCCTCAGATAATATTGTCGACACCTGTGGGACCGGCGGCGATGGCGGCAATACCTTCAATATTTCCACCGCCTCGGCGTTCGTCGTTGCCGGAGCGGGCCTCACCGTGGCCAAACACGGCAACCGGGCGGTGTCCAGCCGGTCCGGGAGCGCGGATGTTTTAAATTGTCTGGGAGTCAACATCGAAGCCGATAAAGCGGTTGTGAAAAAATGCGTCGAGCAGGTGGGCATGGGTTTCCTTTTCGCTCCCCTCCTGCATGGGGCGATGAAACATGCCGCGGGTGTGAGGAAACAATTGGGCTTCCGAACCATATTCAATTTACTGGGACCGCTGACCAATCCGGCTCACGCTCATGCTCAAGTGATCGGAGTGTTCGACCGGAAATGGGTTTCACCCATCGCCCATGTCTTGAAAGATCTGGGATGCCGGCATGCCTTTGTGGTTCACGGCGAGGATGGACTCGATGAAATTTCGCTGATGGATAAAACCAGTGTTGCTGAGCTCTTGAATGGCGATATCCGGGAATACAGTATC
>JADFGI010000046.1 GCA_022567815.1 Nitrospinota bacterium | reverse complement strand
ATGTTCAAACTAGCCAAAAACACCCCGGAAAACCTGAAAAGTGCGGCCAATGCCTTGAATGGGATGCAAGGAAAAATTGAAACCCTCCGCTTCCTGGAGGTAGGTAGGAACTATTCCGCTTCGGAAAGAAGTTACGATCTGGTTCTAACCACCCACTTTGACGACAGGGAGGGTCTGGAAACATACGCCGGCCATAAAAACCACCTTCCGGTCATTAAAATAATACAGTCTCTTTGCTCACATTCGGTGGTCGTCGATTATGAGATGGACTGATTTTGCCAAAACAGATATTCCCAGGTCGCCAACCCCAATTTAACAACGTTCTGCGGTACAATTCGTCCACCATAAACCAAAACCTTGAAAATAAATTCTTGTGCTTTTAAATTAGTAATGCTAACATTTTTACTTAAAATTAACACAGTTACACTTAGTGTTATTTAGTTGTTTTGAAGCATGGGAACGAATCAGCAAAAAAATCGGTTTTGATCCATTTCTAATTGGCCTGAGGGGCTTCCCCTTGGGTTTTGAAATATCTCCCGTAAATACCAAACCGATTAATAGAGGAGGTTTCAGGGGTGGTTAATAAAAAGAGCAAGGCCAAAAAAAAAGCGGTAACAAAAAAGCCTGAGACCAAAAAAAAGAAAGTCGTGTCCCCAAAAAAAGCCAAATCGGTCAAAAAGAAAACAACCGCGAAAAAACCGACGGCGAAAAATGGGGAATCTGCATCTAAAACCAAGGCTAAGGTAAAGGTCAAATCAAAAGCGAAAAAAGCTGGCAAGCCCAAGAAAGCTACTGTCAAAGCTAAAAAAGCCTCTGCAAAAATAAATAAGACAGCAGTACCTAAAAAATCTTCTCCTACAAAGAAAACCGCCGTAAAAAAACCTGTCAAAAGTAAATCTTCCTCTGCAGTCAAAAAAACCAAATCCACAGTAGTTAAAAAACCCTCAGTGGTAACAAAGTCTAACAAAAGCCTTAATGCGATTGTGGATAAGATTCGGGACCGGCTTTTGGAGAATCGCGGGGAGGTAATGAAAATGCTCGAATCGTCTCAAGCTATGGAGAGAGATGTGGAAGGCCTGACTTTCAGTAATGAGATCGACCTGGCTTCCAGTCTGGAAGGCAGGGAGATGGTGTTTCATTTATCCAGCCGCGACCGAAAAGAATTGAAATTGATTGACGATGCATTGATCAAAATCGATAACAAAAGCTACGGATTTTGCGAAAGTTGCGAAAAAATGATCAGCCTGAAGCGCCTGCAAATTCTCCCCTTGACCGCATTATGCATCGAATGCCAGGAATCCGCAGAACATCGCTGATTGCCTTTCGCACCATTATTTTCCGTGGCATTTTTTATATTTTTTCCCACTCCCGCAGGGACAGGGTTCATTCCTGCCCACCTTTTTTTCGTCCCTGCGAACGGGCGCCGGTTTCGCATCTTCTTCGCTGGACCCTCTATGCTCCACCGTTTTTTGCGGGCGGTTGAGGTTTTGCTCCTGAGGAGGTAACGGAACCTCCTTCTGAATGCGAATTTTAAACAGGTATTCCGTCACCTCTTGCTGAATCCTGTTCATCATGAACTGGAACATCTCGAATCCTTCTTTTTTATACTCCGTCAAAGGATTCTTTTGGGCATATCCCCGCAACCCGATTCCTTCCTTCATGTGGTCCATACCAAGCAGATGATCTTTCCAGAGGTTATCCACAATTTGCAACATGATGGATTTTTCAAGGTTGCGGATGGCACCCGTATCCAACCCCTCCACTTTGGTGTTATAGGTTTGGAACACAGCCTCCATGAGAGTGTCGTGCAATATTTCGCGGTTGCAATTTTCTAGAGGAAGACGCGTCTTGCCATCGATTTCTAACTCCTCATCGTTTATTTTCTTCACATGGAGGCCAAACTGCCGTTCCAAATGGTCATTGAGAGCCGGGATATCCCATTCTTCGGGATAAATTTTTTCAGGAGCAATGGTCTTGAGAACGCCATCGATCACTTCTTCAGCCATATCGAAAAGGATTTCTTTTTGATTTTCTCCGGTAATGATATCTTTTCTTAATGCGTAAAAAACCTCCCGTTGCCGGTTCATCACATCGTCATATTCCAGGAGATGTTTGCGAATATCGAAGTTGTGCGCTTCCACTTTACGCTGGGCGTTGGCAACTGCTTTGCTGACCATGTTATGTTCGATGGGCTGACCGTCTTCCATGCCTAATTTAGCCATGAGTCCGGACACCTTGTCCGAGCCAAAAATCCGGAGCAGGTCATCCTCCAGTGACAAAAAGAAACGCGAAGAACCCATATCCCCCTGCCTTCCCGACCGCCCCCTCAGCTGGTTGTCGATACGGCGGCTTTCATGACGCTCTGTACCAAGAATATGCAGACCGCCAAGTTCCGGAACACCGTCGCCTAAAACGATATCCGTTCCCCGTCCCGCCATGTTGGTGGCAATGGTCACCGCCGCGTTTTGACCGGCCTGGGCAATGATTTCCGCTTCCTTCTCGTGGTGCTTGGCATTGAGAACGTTGTGCTTGATGCCATACTTCTTCAGCACCCGGCTCAGCTTTTCCGATTTTTCAATGGAAATGGTGCCGACCAGAACCGGCCTTCCCTCGGTGTTCAGCTCCCGGATTTCCTCAACGACCGCGTCAAACTTCTCCTTTTCCGTCCGGTAAATGACATCGGTATAATCATCTCTTATCATCGGCATGTTGGTGGGAACCACAACAACTTCCAGTTTGTAGATCGAACTGAATTCCGCCGCCTCCGTATCCGCGGTTCCGGTCATGCCCGCAAGTTTTTCATACATGCGGAAATAATTCTGGAACGTAATACTGGCCAGGGTCTGGTTTTCGTTTTCAATTGTCACCCCTTCCTTGGCTTCGAGGGCTTGATGCAATCCGTCACTGTACCGGCGGCCCGTCATCATTCTTCCGGTGAACTCATCAATGATGACCACCTGCCCGTCTTTAACCACATAATCGACCTCGTTCTTAAAAACGGTATGGGCTTTCAGAGCTTGCTGGGAGCAGTGAAGGGTTTCGATATTTCCCGGATCATAAAGGTTATCCACGTTCAACAATTCTTCCAACCGGGCGATTCCCTCTTCGGTCAGGGTGGAGGTGCGGCTCTTTTCATCGACCTGATAATGATTTTTCTCCAACTTTGGAATAACGCAGTTCACCTCATAATACTTATCGGTGGACTCTTCCGCCGGACCCGAAATGATCAGCGGCGTCCGGGATTCATCGATCAATATGCTGTCCACCTCATCGACAATGGCATAGTGAAGCGGGCGTTGAACAAACTGTTCCTCGGAAAATTTCATATTGTCCCGAAGGTAGTCAAATCCGAATTCATTGTTGGTTCCGTAGGTCACGTCCGCCGCATACGCCTGTTTGCGGTCTTCCTCCGAAATGTCATGATAAATCGTCCCCACGGTAAGACCCAATATTTTATAAATTCCTCCCATCCATTCGCAGTCCCGCTTGGCCAGATAATCGTTCACGGTGACGACATGGACTCCTTTGCCCGTCATGGCGTTTAAATAAACAGGAAGCGTCGCGGCGAGCGTCTTGCCCTCTCCGGTTTTCATCTCGGCAATTTTGCCTTCATGAAGGACGATCCCTCCCACCATCTGGGCGTCGAAATGCCGCATACCCAGAGTCCGTTGACTGGCTTCCCGGACCACGGCAAATACTTCGGGAAGAATATCGTCAAGGGACTCCCCCTCTTTAAACCTCTTTTTAAACTCTGCGGATTTGTCCCTGAGCTGGGCGTCGGTCAGTTTCTGGATCTGACTTTCCCAATCGTTGATACGATCCACCTGAGGCTGAATTCGTTTCAGTACCCGGTCGTTTTTGGTTCCAACAATTTTTTGTATAAAATTTAACACCATAAGCTCAATTGAATTCCTAAAAGGCGATTATTATCAAATGAAACTATTTGCAAAACCTGCAACCTCGGACGCCTTGCCCACACCATCCCATCCACCACTTCCTGGAATTTGCGATAAACTTTTGTGGATGGATTTGAACAGGAATTCCAGTCACGAACCCGGATTTTATAATTTTATTGAATTGAAGATTCAATCAGAAGTAAAAAAGGTTCAGGCAAGACGAAGGCCACTATGGGGATAGAATACCACGAAAAATCATTTGCAGACAAGTTTATGGGGAGGAGTCTTCATTTAATGAACGACCCCGCAGCAAGCGGACGGTGGATCCGACAAAGGTTTTCATTTAAAAGCCGTAGCAAGCTAGGGGTATGAAACCCACTGGTGGGAATCAGGAGTGAGCCCAACAACATCGGGAAACCGGATCAGTCTTCTAAAATATAATTCCTGGGATTTACGGGAACGCCGCCTCGAAGCACCTCATAGTGGAGATGGGGACCGGTACTGCGTCCGGTGCTTCCGACCAACGCAATGAGATCGCCTCGTTTGACCCGGTCTCCTGCCTTGACCAGATTTTTCGAGTTGTGACCGTAACGAGTGGAGATACCGTATCCGTGATCGATTTTCAGCATTTTTCCGTAGCCCGTCTCCCTGCCGGATACCACTACCACCCCATCAGCGGTAGCCCGAATTGGCGAACCCAACCGAGCGCCAATATCCCACCCCTTGTGCCTTTCCTTGCGTCCGGTGAAGGGGGATTTGCGCAAACCAAATCCGGAAGTCACCCAACCACGGGTGGGCCAGATAGATGGGGTCGAAGACAAAAGGGATTTCTGGTTCTTGAAAAATTCATCCAACTGTTGAAGGCTGACGGCTTGCGTCTTGGCCTGCTGGTCCAACTCCTCCAGATTACCCGTCAACCGCTCCACCATGGAAACCGCTTCGCGCTCAAGCGAGGTTGAAAAACTTTGAGCGCTTAGCCCATACGGTCCACCCACGCCCCAGTCTTTTTCTATGGGAGTCGGCGAATCGCCAAGATCGGTTATCACCCGTAATTTATTCGCAAACCGTTCCAGCCGCGACATCTCAGTGGAAAATTCCTTGACTTGCTGGCCCAGCTTATCCACCTGGATTTTATGAATTTTGGATTCACGCTTCAGCTCGGCGATCTCAACCTGATCGTCTTTTAGTTCGGCATATTTTTTTGCAAAATATATGGAAGATCCGATTGCAGAAAAAAAGAGCACTGTGGATAAAACCAAGACAGTGCGAACTAATATTTGCGGCAATCTAATTTTTTTGGGAGACCCTGCATCGCCTGGAAAAAGCATCAGGGTAATGTCGTTTTTTTTCACCCTTCTCTCCTCATACCTTCTACATAAAATTATGGTTTTTTTGCATCCTAGCTTTGAACCGATTTGTTGTCAATCCCAAATTAATTTTGAACTTGCATTCAAAACGTTATAAATTTGTGTAAATCTAACCTAATCATTGTATTTTTTTATAAACTTTTCCGTATTCAGGCATAAATTTTTTTTCGATGGGGAAAAATATTGATTTATTTTACCTTTTCGCGGGCCTGAAGATGATTAGGGTTGATCGACAAAACGTCTTTAAAGTACTTTTGGGCCATTTCTTCATCCCCCTTTTCCTCGTGCAACACAGCGAGACCGAAGAATACGGAGACCAATCCGGCCCGATACCCCGTTTCCTCGAAAATTACAACGATTTCTCTAAATTTCCTTATTGCTGAGTCCAGACTCCCCTGGGAATAATGTTGGAATGCTTCCTGACGCATGGTTGTGGCAATGAGACGGCCATAACCCTGCGCCACGAGTCGGGGTCCCTCCTTGACATATCGGTTATAATCTGCAATAAACAAGCCAGCCGAGCCCAGTTCCCGATAAATCCGCTGTAAGTTATTATAGTACATAGGGTTAGATGAGTCCAGCCGAATGGCCTCCTTGACCTTCTCCACTGCCAAAGTGTATGATTTTGTGCGCGATAATGACGCTCCCAAGTTATTCCACGCCAGGGCGTTTCCCGCCCGCAAACGCACCGCTTCTTCAAACCTTGCCTGAGCCCTGGAATCGTCGCCCCTTAGATAATAAAAATAACCCAATCCATACTGCCCCGCCGATGAGCCTGGATGGGCGGATAAATAATCCTTGATGAAATTCTCCGCTTCATTGAGCTTACCCGCCCCGTCATAGGCCTTGACGAGTCCGCGAAACAGGGAACCGTCTTCACTTTCTTTCTTGAGGAGAGATTTATAGACCTGCAAGGCTTCTTCATATTGCTTTCTTGCGAGTAAAAATCCGGCTTTTTGCCTGGCGGAAAGGTTGAGTTCACTGGGATGCGAGGGATTCTCGACAGCACCCGCGGAAGGGATGGAGATGAAAAACAAGACGCTGAGCGCCAAAACGGCTTTTTCTGTAATGCCGTTCATAAAACCAGCCTGTTCAGGCGTTCAAAATGGCGTTTCTTCATCGAATTCAACAGGAGGGTTATCCTCCTTCTTCAAATTGTAAAATCGGGTAAATTGTTTTTCAAATTGCAGTTTGACATCGCCTATGGGTCCATTCCGTTGTTTGCGAATCAGGATTTCCGCCGTGCCAATATCATCCCCATCAGGATTGTACACCTCGTCCCGGTAAATAAAGGCCACCACATCCGCATCCTGCTCTATCGCCCCCGATTCCCGTAAATCGGAAAGCATGGGCCTCTTATCCGTCCTGCTTTCAACCGCGCGGCTCAACTGCGAAAGAGCAACAACAGGAATATTCATTTCCTTGGCCAGGGCCTTGAGTCCACGCGAGATTTCCGAGACTTCCAGTTGCCTGCTTTCAGTCTGAGACCGGCCCTGCATCAATTGCAGGTAATCGATGATAACGAGGCCGAGAGGATGTTCTGCCGCCAGGCGGCGCGTCCGGGCGCGAACATCAAGCGATGACAATGCGGGACTGTCGTCAATAAACAATTTGGCTTCAGACAACCGCCCTGCGGCAGCAGTCAATTTGGGCCAATCGGATTTTGCAAGATATCCCGTGCGAACCTTTTGAGAATCCACCCTCGATTCAGCGCAAAGCATACGCAGACTCAATTGCTCTTTTGACATTTCCATGCTGAATATGGCCGTACAAACGTTGGCGTGCATAGATGCATGACGCGCAATATCCAGCGCAAAACTGGTCTTGCCCATGCTGGGGCGGGCCGCAATGATAATCAGATCGGAAGGCTGAAATCCGGAAGTCAGGCGATCCAGATCCGTAAACCCTGTGGGTACACCGGTCACCATCCCGGGTTTCGACATCAATTTTTCTATATAGCCTAAATTGACCCTGTTAATTCCATCTAAATCAAAAAAGTTTCTTTTTGTTTTTCTTTCCGAAATTTGAAAAATGGCTTGTTCCGCCCGGTCCAGGATGATCTCGACATCCTCAGTATCCCCATAACTGGTAGTGACAATATCGGTGGCGGTTTCAATCAGGTCGCGGAGAATCTTCTTTTCGCGGACGATTTTTGCGTGATGAATGACTGCGGTGGCGGTGGGAACATATCCTTCGAGGAAATCCAGGTAATCTATTCCGCCGACGGCATCGTATTCGCTTTTTTTGCGGAGTTTTTCGGCAATGGTGAGGACGTCGATGGATTCATTGGCCTCGAACAGCTCGCGGATGGCAAGGAAGGTTTTCTGGTTGCTGGATTTGTAAAAATCCTCCTCCTTCAAAACCTCGAGCGCTTTAGCAACGGCTTCAACGGATTTCAGGCAGGCTCCCAAAACGCTTTGTTCGGCTTCCACATTATAGGGGGGAAGTTTGCTTAAGGAGATATCTGTGACGGCTTGCGCCATAGCCTGGAATTCCGGTCTTGGTGAGAATTAATTATTTTTCAATTTACTATAGATTTTATAAATTGAAAACAGTTTTAAGCCGGATCACTCAGTTTCTTTTTCGGTTTCTTCTGGCTCGGTGCTCTCTTCCTGCTCAGCCGTTTCTTTGGTTTCAGAATCAGCGGCGGCCTCAGCTTCTTTTACCGGTTCCTGATCGGGGACAACGGAAACTTTTATTTGCGCAATCACTTCGGTGTGGAGTTTGATAGGAACTTGAAAATCTCCCAGCGATTTAATGGGTTCCGACGGTTGGATTTTTCGTTTATCGACTTCTATTCCGTTTGCCCTCAGCACTTCCATTATTTCCTGAGTGGTCACTGACCCAAACAGCTTGCCCTGTTCGCCCACTTTCTTTTTGATGGTGCAATTGACCTTGCCAATTTTTTCCGCAAGTTCAGTGGCGGAATTGATGATCTTTTTTACTTTCCCCTGCACAATCATTTTCTGGTGGTTGAACTGTTTGACGTTTTTTGGCGTCGCCAGAATAGCTTTTCCCTGGGGAATGAGATAATTTCTCCCATATCCATCCCGGACTTTCACCTCGTCACCACAATACCCAAGCCCCTCGACATCTTCTTTTAATAGTAAATTCATCCTGCCTTTTCACTCCTTCAAATATGAGATACCAAATTATTCGGAAATTTCCGTAATTAACGACCCCGACGCAAGCGGCCAGCGTATCGCTGGACCAAATTTTAACATGCGATGGGTTATTGAGGAATTAACAGCTCCCCTTTAATCTAAAGGTTCTTCTGGGCTCGTGAGCACCGTGAGCGTTAGCCCCTCTTTTCCTACCGCGTAGCCAGCGTGACGCTGGACCCGAATGGCAACAACTTTCTCTGCAAACAAACCTTATCTCGGCCAAACGAGTTTTGAACAGTTGCCCCTACGGCTAGTAGCTACGGGGTATGAAACCCACTTGTGGGATTTATTTTTCGTATTTTTCTAAAATCCAGCCAAATGTCAAACACTCCCAAGCCGATCACCAGACCCATTAGAATGGGTTGAATCACTATCAGGAAAAACACCAGAATCCAAATCAAAAAATGGGCATTTTTGCTTTTCAGAATGTGAACTGTGACCGCTAACCCCTGGAAAAAGTAAGCCAGCATTACCAGGGCAAACAGGTTGATTCCGACAGTGCCGACGGGACTCCCTATAAAAAACAGCGACGCCGAGGAGCCAATCAGCAACCACACCAGGAAGTCCGGCAAAACCAGTTCGGAAAACTTTTCCTGCAGAAACAGGGTCTGCCCGTAAAGTTTGATCCACAAAAAACGAACCAGAAAAAAATTGACTGCCGCCGTGACCAGGGAACCCACCATGATAAAGGCCGGATAAGCGGAAGCGAAGGTCCGCGAGGTTTCATTTAAAACCTCCTGCATGGAATCCAGATCGGCCTGGTTTTCACCCATCGACTTGAGAGCTTCTATCGACAGGTCAAAATGCTTCGTGATTTGTTTCTGGAAAAAATCGATCAACGAAGATTCTCCACCAAACAAAACAAACAACAAAAATGTCGCCAGAATCATGGAGCCCAGGGCGCTCAGAAAGATGCATTTATCCATCGTCAACTGAGCCTTGACGGTCTCCGCAAGGATCGTGGCCATGACCACATACTCAGCCGCAAAAAGCATCGCCTGCGCAGGACCTGCTAAAAGCAACAGAACGACAAAAACCAGTCCCATTAAAATCAGGCCGGCAACCTGCCCCCTTTGGAGATAAATAAAGATAAGGGGGGCGGGAGCCAAAACACCCACCAAAGCGCCCATCGGAGGGAAAATAATAACCGCAAAAACCACCGCCAAAATCAGGATGACGGGTAAAACCATTTTTCCCGGTTGAGAAGGATTGGACAAGATTAGGTCTCTACGGCAAAAGGCAACAAGGCGATGCTCCTCGCCTTTTTGACTGCCCTTGTAAGTTGCCTCTGGTGTTTGGCGCAGTTTCCTGAAATTCGCGAAGGAACGATTTTCCCTCTTTCGGAAATCAACGGCTTTAAACTTTTGATATCATCAAAGTCGATATGATCCGCCTTGTCCGCGCAAAACCGGCAAATCTTTTGAGCAAAAAATGAACGTTTTCGTGTACTTGCTGTTCCCATTATTTATCCACTCTTTATTGTGATTGATAAAATATTTTAAAAAGGAATATCATCCTTTTCGCCGGATGCAGGTGGAGTTTCTCCATCACCGAAGCCCTTGCTTTCCCCTGCACGGCCAAGGAATTGAATGTTATTCGCCACCACTTCCAGTTTGGTGCGCTTTTGTCCTGTATCCGTTTCCCACGATTGAAAGTTCAAACGGCCTTCCAAAAAAACGGGACTCCCTTTGTGCAGGAATTCCGCGCAATTTTCGGCCTGTTTGGCCCAAACCGTGATGTCTACAAAACAAACTTCTTCTTTCCATTCATCTCCCGCTTTGTATTTCCGATTGACTGCCAGACCAAAACTGGCGACTGCCGCCCCGCTGGCGGTGTAACGCAGTTCCGGATCGCGGGTCAGATTGCCCATGAGCAATACTTTATTGAATGACGCCATGCAGCACCCCGCTCTCGTTGGATTGACTAGTTGTTCTCAACTATTCGTCTCCTTCTTTTTTTTCGTCACTAGCTGAGGCTTCTTTCACACTTTCCTTTTCATCTTGCTTACCCGCATCCTCTTTTTTGGACTCTGCTTCGGCCTTTACTCCATTTCCTTCAGTTTCTTCCGCCTCTCCATTGCCCATAGCGCGTTCCAGTTCTTTATCGTCCAAACGCAGGACCATGAATTTGATGATCGCGTCATAAAGCTTGTATTTTGCTTCGAGGGAGGATACTTTTTCATTTTCACAGGTGTGGTAGATATTCAGATAATATCCAAACCTGTTTTTCTTTACTTTGTAAGCCAGGCGTTTTTTGCCCCATTTATCAACTTTCAGGCATTCACCACCGTGACTTTTGATTAAACTGGTAATTTTTTCAAGGGATTCGCCGACTTGTGTTTCATCAAAATCGGGCTTGAGGATCAATACACTTTGGTAGGAACGCAATTTTTCCTCCTCATGGGTTTGGGTCAGCCCTAACTTCGCATGAGTTAGAGCGAGGGGGTTAATAATTAAAATTTTCAGCGATTTTCACACAGGAACCCTGTAAAATCAAGAAAATTAACCAGCGTGACGCTGGCTCCTCCGCGGAGGGCGTGTTTGCTCACGGCGTAAAACATTTTTTCAGGGCTCGTGAGCGCAGCGAGCGGAGCCTTAAACTTATCCTCCCCACGTAGTGGGGCGCTGGCTCCTCCGCGGAGGGCGTGTTTGCTCACGGCGTAAAACACTTTTTAGGGCTCGTGAGCACAGCGAGCGGAGCCTAAAGTTTCCCCCTGCGTAGCAGGCTTATCCTCCCCGTGTAACGGGGCCTCCCGCGTAGCGGGTACGCGATGACGAGGTGGATGATTGGTGGGTTGTACTGGTGGCCGGACAGCTAACTTTGAAGGAATCTTTACCTCGATATGGCACACAAATCCGATAAACAAAGGGTTGGAATCCTGCTGAATCCTGCGCATAAAGATAAAAGCGCCTATCGGCGCCTCGCCTGGTTCTCGCTGATTGCTTTCATTTTTAGTGCCGGTTGTGACCTCTTCAAACTCCCCTCCCCGCCTCCAGACCTGTTTTATAAATACAATGTCCTTCCTGTAGGCCAAGGGCCTGCACACTTGGCAACTGCCGACCTGAATCTGGACGGAGAAGCGGACATCGTCTCGGTCAACGCAAAAAACAGTACCCTTTCCATCCTTTTCGGTAAAGGAGACGGAACGTTTCAAGATCCGCTGAATATTCCAGTTCCGAGTGAACCCACCTTCCTTGCAATTACGGATTTGAATAATGATGGATTACCCGATCTTGTAGTCAATGCCAGAGGAGCAAATGCCTTTGTCACTATTTTGGGAAAGGGCGATAATTCTTTCCGTTTTCCACGCAAGCACTCTACGGGCCGCGTTCCCTTGGCCGTGATCGCTGGCGATTTTAATCAGGATGGCAGAATGGATGTCGCCGTCACCCTGACGTTCGACAAAATGGAAATCTACCTGGGCAATGGCAACGGTTTTTTCAAGAAGGGAAAAACCTATCTCACTGGGTCACGCTCATTCTCCGGAGTTTCACACGATTTCAACGGCGATGGCATTTTGGACATCGCCCTGGCTGTCAGCAGTTCGAACTCCAGCTCCATCCGAATTTTTTGGGGCAACGGCGACGGAACGTTCAAAAAACCCTTTCGTCTGGCAAATGGACTGGTCCCGCTGGCGCTCATTAAAAAAGACATGAATGGCGACGGATTCATGGATCTTATCTGCACTTCAGGAAAAGGCGACAATATGTACCTGTTTATTTCCAACGGGGACGGAACCTTCCAAAAGGAAATCACGTTTTCGGGCGGCGGTGGACCCATCGCTCTGGTCGGGGAACATTTTAATGACGACGATCAAATGGACGTGGTGGTCGCCAACTCCCGCAGTAGCACTTTCTCTTTAATCATTCGGAATCCCAACGGACTTTTTAAATTCCCGGTCCGCGATTATGTTATCACCGGAGGCACACCTCTTGCCATTACCAGCGGCGACTATAACCACGATGGCATGATGTATATCGCCGTCTCCAGCAACGCCTATAACACGGTCGAGATTTATCTGAGGAGACGGATTTTATAGGAATTAATATGTATTAGTCTACATCCGACCTGACTGACGGTGTCGGACGTTCTCGCGTCCCGAAAGACCGCAATCGGCCAATAGCAGGCATTAACGCTCGCATCATAGGAAGCGAAAAAAACTGGAGCGCAGCGTAGTTTAGCTGTCCGAATGCATGTGGTTGTTAAATCAACCATCATATGAAG
>JADFGI010000414.1 GCA_022567815.1 Nitrospinota bacterium | reverse complement strand
TGAGTCCATTCCAAAAGATTAGCAGAAAATGGACCAGAAGAACAGACCTCAAGCAATAATTACCTCCAAATCCCAAAGCCTATCAGTCACACCAAGCGCCATTGCTGGTGTGACCCGTGTTGTCCCGTGGATTCGACAGAAATTGTAGTACCAAAGCCACAGAGACACAGCGGCTTTCAGGTTGTCGAGCTTACGTGAGAATCCGTTACTGAGCCGGGTAAAACGCCGCAAAGCACCTCTAATCGTCCAGTTGTTGCGTTCCACATACGATGTACACACCCTGTTTGAATTCCCTGTAACTCGCGTCACTTTAACGCCAGACACCTTGGGAGGGCTGTATCGGCCCGGTCCGGGATGATCGCTTGCGTAGGTTTTAATGATTTGACTGTAATCGACGTTCGGCCCAAATGCCGCTTCGATGGCGTCTCGATATGCTGTCCAACCGTCGGTACTAATTTCAATTCTTCCTGCCAAGCGTGTTTGCAAATCGTCGATAAATTGAAAGGTCATTGCACCATCTCGTTTCCCTACTGCGTGTGAAATAACGGCTTTAGAGTTAGGGTCAAGGGCGATGAAGGTGTAGGTATCACCGTATTCTGGATGTTCAATTTGATCTTGCTCGGTCAAGGCGCCCTGTTTCTTGTAGATGAACGTCCAAAGTTCGTCACATTCCACGGCCTCACATACAATCCCGCGCAGACGCTGGTCTAATTCTTTTTGGCAACGATCTCCTATTTCTTTCAGCACTCTAAGAATCGTAGTTTTATGTACGCCAGTCATTCTGGATGTGGCGCGGATTGAACAGCCTTCAATTAATGCGGAGAGGACAGCAAGTTTCTTTTCGGGTTTTAAAACATTCATGGGGCCTCCTTGACAAGGCCCCGTGGGGACGAATAAAATTGGATTACCTAACCAGGTGTAATCCGGCCATCCTTCACGGGGTCCGCCGGGTTGCGGTTGCCCGGTGTTCGCGCACCGGACAACCATTAAAATTTGGTAGGGAGGGCGGGATTCCAACCCGCGACAACTGGTTTAGTAAACCGGAGTTCTATGCCCTGAACTACCTCCCCATTTTCGGAAAGCCCCGTTAGCCTAGTGCTGTGGGGCTTTTTATTTCTTTCGACCTCATATTACAAAATTGTGATATGAGTGTCAAGAAAAAATTTGCTATTAACACAAAATTGTGATATTCACAGGACCATGGCGGGTTTTTGAGTTTGGCGGCGCATGGAGCGGAATACGCCGATCACTGACCAGTGACCAGATCAAGGCGGCGGAACGGTATATTGATCTGCTGGAAGAATACGGGACCCGGCTTCGCAAACCCCATTCCCTGAAGGTCAAGGGCTACGATAATTTATTTGAATTACGCCCGAAGGATGTTCGGCTATTTTACTGCTTCCGGGCTGGCGGAAACGCTGTGATCGTGCTTACTGCAATCAAGCGTGAGAAAAAACTTCGTCCGGAAGTCTATGCAAAAGCAGCGGAAATTAAAAACAGCATTGAAATTTTAGGGGATATCTCATGGAATCGCTTACGCCCGTTAAATTAAATCTTGCAGGGAAATTCCGAAAAAGCCGCAAATTTATGTTTGAGTTTTTCCGTGAACGCGCCAAGGATGAAATCGCTATTCAAATCAGGGAACTTAGAGAAAAACTGGAAATGAGGCAAATCGATTTTGCCAAACAAGCAGATATGAAACAATCCGCTGTTTCCCGTATTGAACAAGCAGATTATTCGGGGTGGACTTTTAAAACTCTATTGAAAGTTGCCGAAGCTTTAGATGCAAGGTTGAAGATCACTTTCCAGCCCATGGATGATGTTATTGCTGAATATGAAAACAGGGAAAGGATTTTAGAAAATAGAGCGGAAACTGGCGTAGCCCATGCGGACATTGCGGCCGACAATCTGCACCAATTCGGCATTGGAGAAGAAAATGCAGCAGCGGAACCCTTTGCTAGGAGGGTTCAGGCCCATCCTGCGCCTCCCAAAAACCCTGCCTATTCTCATTTGAAAATAGAAAAACCTGCGGGCGCATCTTTTGAAAATCTTGAAACCCCAAGCCAATAGAGGCTTTTCTCATGGAATTGAACTCGATTTTGTTTTCGAGAATTGCTTGGGCTGGTTTGGTTAAACTTCCAATAGGTGGTGCTCATATGCCCCTAGTGGTCGAAGCCGTGCAACACATTTGCAATTTTGTTGAATACCCTGAAAACCTTTCGGAATTTATTTTAACCAATGGGATAAAATTCAGACACGGCGATTTTGTTTCAAAAGATGTTGAGTCTGGCCATCTAGTAATTGGTGAATTAGTAATATTTAACAATGGAATAATTGTTACCTCTGAATCCCCAACAGAGGGTATGGATATTTTTCTAAACGCCCTTTTGGTGTTTATGGAGAAGCAACTGGATATTAAATTTGACGAATCCCATGAAAAGACCAAGATTTATACAAGCCAACTTGAAGTCACTCTCGCCGCATCCCTTCCACAAACCCCGGTTGAAAAAGAGTTTATCGGGATTCTAAATAAGCGGTTTCCGGATTATGGAATTAATCTGCCACAGAGCGGTTTTGAAAAATCTGGAGTTAATTTTTCATTCGATATAAGTTCCATCCCCGATTTACCCCCCATCCGATTTGGCATAGAACGCAGAACAGGAAGACCTTACCCGTCAAACGCATATTTTACGGAAGCATCCGTGCCTACATCAGTCCACCTGGGCCTTCTA
>JADFGI010000045.1 GCA_022567815.1 Nitrospinota bacterium | reverse complement strand
AACTCATTGCATGTTAGAGCTGGGTCCAGCGTCACGCTGGTTTTTTCCTTCAGGGTATTCCATTAATTCGATTTCATATTTATCAGGATCTTCTGTAAAAATAAAAGACGTACCGCTGGAAGTTTTTATCGGGCCTTCGGTGATGGGGACGTCAGCTTTTTTAAGCCGGTTGATGCACGTTTCCAGGCTTTCCACCTGAAACGCCAGATGCACCAGATCTTCCGGGACTTCGACGCGACCGCTTGCGGGGAAGGAGCAGAGTTCGATTTCGCTGTCGGTTCCGGGAGCCTGCAAAAACGCCAACTCCGATCCGCGCGGCGATGTTTTCCGTTCTATCAATTTCAGCCCGAGGATTCTCGTGTAAAAACGCAGGGATTGATCCATGTCGGAAACCCTGAGTCGGGTGTGTAAATATTTCTTGATCATAGTTCCGGATTAAACTGAACCACAGGCTCGTATTTTTTCAATTGATCCTGAACCATTTGCATGATTTCCTTGAGCCGGTCTTTTGTTTTTGCTTCAAACCGCAGGACGAGGACCGGTTGGGTGTTGGAGGCGCGCATCAATGCCCAGCCATCGCCCAGGTTGACGCGGACGCCGTCGATGTCCACGACATCGTATTTGCCGCGGAAATACTCGGTGAGTTCCGACACGATTTTAAACTTTTTATCATCGGGGCAATCGATGCGGATTTCCGGGGTGTATGCGGTTTCCGGAACGTCCGCCAGCATTTCTGATAATTTTTTATCCGAAGAAGCGATGATTTCCAGGATTCTACAGGCCGCGAAAATAGCGTCGTCGTATCCATAATAGTTGTCCGAGAAGCAAACGTGTCCGCTCATCTCACCGGCGAGGAGGGCGCCCGTTTCCCGCATTTTCTTTTTGATGAGGGAATGACCGGCAGGCGCCATCACTGGAACGCCGCCGTGCTTGAGGATATCGTCGAACAGATTTTGCGAGCATTTTACCTCGCCCACGATGGTGGCGCCGGGTTGTTTTTGTAAGAGGTCCCGCGCCAGAATAATCAGCAATTGGTCGCCCCAGATAATATTTCCTTTTTCATCGACCAGGCCGATGCGGTCGGCGTCTCCATCAAATCCGATTCCCAGTTCAGCCTTTTCCGATTTTACCCTGGCGATCAGGTCGGTCAGGTTTTCGGCCACGGTCGGATCGGGGTGGTGATTGGGAAAGCTTCCATCGGGCTCGCAATAAAGTTCAACGGGGTCCTGGCCCAGCCGCCGCAAAAGTTCGGGTCCGCCGATTCCGAAACAACCGTTGCCTCCGTCCACCACCATCTTGACCGGACGGGAAATATGAATGATGCTGCATATTTTTTCCATATAGGCCTGCAGAACATCTTTTTGATCCAACTGGCCCTGCCCTGTTTCAAAATCCGACCGTTCAATGAGTCCCAGCAGTTGCTGAATTTTTTCACCATACAGGCTGTGCCGCCCCTGGCTGATTTTGAAGCCGTTAAAATTGGAAGGATTGTGACTGCCGGTAATCATCACCCCGCCGTCGGGTTGCAGGTGGTGCAGGGAAAAATAGGAAACCGGCGTCGACACCATGCCGATGTCGGTGACATCGCATCCGGTCGAGAGAAGTCCTTTCACCAGGGCATCCCGAAATTCAACCGAACTTTGGCGCATGTCCCTTCCAACGGTGAGGGTTTTTCCTCCGTTCCGTTTGATGTGCGTGCCGACAGCTTTGCCGATCAACTCAACGGTGGCAGAGGTTAAATCTTGTTCTACAACGCCACGAATATCGTATTCACGAAAAATGTTTGGATTGATAGTGTTTGGCATAGCCTGCTTGATTTCAGGGTTAGGTATTTTTTCCCTAGAGGATAAGGCAAATGCAAGTATATGGCAATCAGGGATTTGAAGCCCAAGTTTATCCTATGCAAAGGGCGGAACTGAGGCAATGACTGAGGCAATGATTAAACGATTTAACAATACGTTTCAATGATATTGGAACTAAGGGGTTGAGGGAAGGGGAATTCTCTAGGGGAGAAGTACTCTATCATGTTACGATTCACTGTCGTATATCTGCAATAAATGGCATTAATTTTTTTAGAATCGGGTTTCCTCCATGAAAGTTTGTTTGATCGAACCTTCCAAATTTCTTTCCCTGACGAATTTTGTTTCGACCATCAGCATGCCTCCTCTTGGGCTGGCTTATATTGCCGCATCGCTCAGGGAAGCGGGCCACGAGGTGTGCGTGGTGGATGGCCCCGGTTCCGCTCCGAGAAATTTTTTCAATTTCAATGATGTCCGCATCCGCGGATTGACCAACGAACAGATTGTGAAAAAGATCCCCCCCGACGTTCAGGTCGTCGGCGTGGGGTGCATGTTCACTTCGCATTGGATGCTTGTCCGCGAATTGTTGAAGGATATTCGCCAGGCGTTGCCGGATGTCTTTTTGGTCATGGGAGGGGAACATGTGACCGGGTTTCCGGAATTTTCCATGCAGGGAGCTCCTCTCGATGCGGTCGTTTTAGGTGAAGGGGAGGAAACGATTGTCCAGGTTGTGGATCATATTGAAAATGGGAAAAGCCTGGCTCCGGTGCATGGTGTGGCTTACCGCACCGAGGATGGTACTATTCGCGTCAACCCGCGGCGGCAGAGAATCGGCGACCTCGACGCCATCCCCAAGCCTGCCTGGGATTTGTTTGATATCGAGAAATATCATGAGGTCAACCAACCTCATGGCGCATCCCAGGGAAAATTCATGCCCATGCTGGCGACACGTGGATGCCCGTTTTCCTGCACCTTCTGCACCAGTCCCAATATGTGGACAACGGAGTGGAAACCGAGGAACTATAAACTGGTGGTCGATGAAATGGAGGAGTATTTTGAAAACTATGGCGTAACCGATTTCCAGTTCGAGGACCTGACCGCCATCGTGAAGAAACAATGGATCATCGATTTTTGCGATGAAATCGTCAGCCGCGGCATGAATATTACCTTTCAACTGCCATCGGGCACAAGGAGCGAAGCCATCGACTATGAGGTTGCCAAAAAACTAAAAGCCGCCGGTTGTCATGAGTTTGCTTTTGCTCCGGAATCAGGAGACCCCAGGGTGCTCCAGGCCATCAAGAAAAAAGTTCATTTGCCGACCATGTTCAAATCGGCCAAAGCCGCACTGAGGGCCGGAATCAATGTGGGATGTTTTTTTATCATCGGGTTTCCGGAAGACGATTACAAAAGTGTTTTGAAGACCTATGCCGCCATCGTCAAATGCGCCCTCATAGGCTTGACCAACGTTAACCTGAACGCCTATTCGCCACAGCCAAATACCGAGTCCTTCAATCAACTGCAAAGGGATGGGGTGATCACCGAAATTTCCGATGAATACCTGATGAGCCTGTTCACCTTTCAGGATTTTGGGGCGAAAAAAAAGTCTTATAATAAACATTTTAGCGATTGGGAATTATCTTTTCTGGTGCTGTTTGGCGTGGCCCTGTTTTATTTCGTTTACTTTTTGCGCAAACCTGGCCGCATCCCGCAATTGGTCATCGATCTTTTTTCGCAATCTTCCAGCAACAAAACCACGAAGATGGCGAAATCCTTCCTCAAAGACGCCTTCACCCTGGTGAAAAATAAATTGATCCGAGTGTGAACCAAAGCGCTTTTTTCCGCGGAATGCCGCTGGTTTGGTCTGTGGTATACTCCCTCGAATTATTCCAGTTTAGAATTAAATTCCACCAGTGGGTTTTATTCCCCGTGGCTACCAGCCGTAGGGGCAACTGGCAAAGATCGTTTGCCAGGATAATGTTTACTGGCAGAGAAAGTTGTTGCCATTCGGGTCCAACGTCACGCTGGCCACGCGTTTGAATGAAAACCCTTGGCGGATATCCCGTCAGCTTGCGGCTGGGTCGTTCATTTTAATGACTTTGCAGGGCAAGGTCCTGAGGATTTTCCATCATTTTATAAAACAGCAATGGACGCTCTTTTAAAAGAAATAGGCGATAGGCGTGGCAGGCGATTGGGAGAATCCCTCAAGGAGCAGGAGCGGTTCCGCACCCAATATTGGAAAGAGAAGGATTATTTTCTTCCCCAGCGGCTGGAGTGGCGGGCCAGGATGGCGCGTCATCTGTTTCACTTGTTTCCCAATGAAAGTATTCTGGAAATTGGTTGTTCCTCAGGACAATGGACGAAAAAAATTTCCGAATCCAATGGACACACCAACAAAATCTGCGCCGCTACTTTTGACAAGGCGGATTATGAACAAATGTTGCAGGACCGAGTCCCGGAAAATATTGAACCCGTTTTGCTGGAAGCTTTTCCCGGAACGCTTGCAGGACGCCAGTTCGATTATGTCGTCGGATGGAATCTTTTGACGGACGGAAACTGTGGTCCGTTGTTACTGGAGGTGAAAAAACTCCTCAAACCGGGCGGGCGGTTGCTGTTTTTCGATGCAAACCCCTGGAATCCTTATTATATCCTTCGTCGTTTTTTTTCCAGAGCGGTTTCATATGTATTGAAAAAGCGGGAAGAGGGGAATTCTCTCAACCGGATTGATTTGTTCACCATCCTTTCGGAAGTGGGTTACACGGGAATTAAAATCCTTCCATATGATTTTGTGTACCCGCCGATTCCCAGGCTTCTTCTCTGGCCCCTGCAGAACCTGAGTTTGATATTTGAGAATTTTCCTTTTGTCAGAAACTTCGCTGGAGCTCTCTATATTTTTGCGCAAAAACCACCCGTGGAGGGTTTCCGGAAAAAATTGCCCAACCTGGCTACACATAAAATCTTCAAAGAGAAAGTTTCCGTCGTTGTTCCTTGCAGGAATGAGGAGGACAATATTCCTTCACTTGTTGAAAATCTGTTAGCGTGTTATGGGGATTATATTCATGAAATTATTTTAGTCGATGACAACAGCCACGACCAGACCGCCGGAATTGTGACCAGCCTTGGAAAAAAGGACAGCCGCATCAGGCTGGTACGCCGGACAATGCCCAATGGGGTGGGACGCGCGTTGCGGGATGGGTTTGACGCCGTAACGGGTGATTATGTTTTAATGATGGATTGTGATTTTCAGCATATCATGCCGGAACTCACCGGACTTTTCGATGCGGTGGCGGAGGGCGCGGACGTGGCCATTGGCAGTCGGTTTTCCCGCGATAGCGTTCTCTTGAACTACGCGTTCACCAAAATCCTGGCGAACCGGGGATTTCATATCATTGCCAATCTTTTACTGGGAAAGCACTTCCGCGACGCCACCAATAATCTCAAGCTGATGAAAAGGGAAGTCCTGGATACAATTCATTTGGAATCCAACGATTTTGCCGCCAACGCGGAAACCGGTCTGCAACCGATTTTGCTGGGATACAATGTCCGGGAAGTTCCGGTTTCCTGGATAAACCGGTCGGTGGACATGGGGTTTTCGAGTTTCAATTTATTCAGCACCGGTCCGAATTATTTGCGCGTACTCGTTCGGTTGATAGGGCGCAAATGGCGGGGCAAAGCCATCACGCTCCCGAAAAACCAGGAAAAATCAAATTAGAGGAATGGCTTGGATACTGTAATCATCACAGGGTCGGCTGGGCTGATTGGATCGGAAGCGGTGCGTTTTTTCGATGCCAAGGAAATGCAGGTTGTTGGCGTGGACAACGATATGCGGCGTGAATTTTTTGGTGAAGGCGCCTCCACCGAATGGAACCGCAAGGCGCTGGAAAACGAATGCAGTCGTTATCGCCACTTTCCCCTGGATATTCGTTCGGAGAAAGAGATGGGCCGGTTGTTTGAAGAGTTCAGCAAGGATATAAAACTCATCATCCATGCGGCGGCGCAACCGTCTCACGATTGGGCGGCGAAAGATCCGGCGACGGATTTTACGGTAAATGCCAATGGAACGCTCGTGTTACTGGAGATGACCCGGAAACATTGTCCTGAATCGGTTTTTATCCATTTGTCCACCAACAAGGTTTATGGCGACCGGCCCAATTCCCTGCCGCTGGTGGAACTTGAAACGCGTTGGGAGCTGGATTCCTCGCATCCTTATTTTGAGCATGGAATTGACGAATCAATGAGCATCGATCAAACCACCCACAGTTTGTTCGGGGCGTCAAAACTTGCTGCGGATCTTCTGGTGCAGGAGTATGGCAGGTATTTCGGGATGAAGACCGCTTGTTTCCGGGGCGGCTGTCTGACAGGTTCGGCGCATTCCGGTACCGAACTCCACGGTTTCCTGTCTTATCTCATGATCTGCGTGATCCAGAAAAAGCCTTACACTGTTTTCGGCTACAAAGGAAAACAGGTTCGGGACAACATTCACAGTTACGATCTGGTGAATGCCCTTTACCACTTTTACCGAAATCCCGGACAGGCAAAAGTTTATAACATGGGCGGCGGGCGGTACAGCCATTGTTCCGTTTTGGAAGCGATCACGCTGTGCGAGGAGATTTCAGGAAACAAGCTCGAATGGGCGTATGCTACGGAAAACCGGATGGGCGATCACATCTGGTGGGTGAGCGACGTCAGCCGATTCCAGAAAGATTATCCTGAATGGGATTATACTTATGACATGAAACGAATTCTCGAGGATATCCACCAGGGAGTGTGCGCGCGTTTCTGAATGATCGCCATTTCTCCGGTAACCTGCTAAAATCCGGGTTGATCCTCTAACGGTTCCCGTTTGACGAGGGTGCTGGTTATTTCCTGTTCCTCGCCGTTTCTCCATATTGTCATGCGAATCTGTTTGCCGGGCATGAGTCCCAGCAGTTTTCTGCGGAAAACAAGGAACTTCTTCATAGGTTGACCGTCGAATTTTACAATGATGTCTTTGGGTTTCAGTCCGGATTTTTCTGCCGGGCTGCCCTTTTCCACTTCCTCAATCACCAGGGCGTCCTCCCCGTTGTAATTTAATTCGACGGCTTCCTCAATGCTGAGCGGGATGGCTTTCAACCCAAACCAGCCGCGTTCGGCGTGACCCAATACCAGCAATGGCATGACCTCTTTTACGGTGTTAGCCGGAATGGAAAATCCGATCAGTTGCGCCTGGGAAACGATGGCGGTGTTGATGCCGACTACTTCGCCATAAAGATTGATGAGGGGGCCGCCGCTACTGCCGGGATTGATCGCGGAGTCGGTTTGGATGAAAAACGCGAACTTGTCATTCGCTTGAGGGGAGACTCTTTCCTTGGCGCTGATGATGCCGGAAGTCACGGTGTGCCTCAATCCCAAAGGATTCCCTATAGCCAGGACCATTTCCCCCATTCGCAACTTGTCCGAATCTCCCAGCGGCAATACCGTCAACTGCCGGTCCGGTTCAATTTTCAGGAGGGCCGTGTCGGTGAGGCGGTCTATGCCGATGATTTTTGCGGGATAGGCTTTTTTGCCATCGGAAAGAAGCACCTGGATGTCCAAGGCGTTTAGGACCACATGGGCGTTGGTGAGAATGTAACCCTGCTCATTGATGATAAACCCGGACCCCAGACTCATCCCTTGAGATTGAAAAGGGATCGGAACCTGAAATGGAATGATTTCAAAAATCGTGGAAAGGATGGGAATTTTGATGGGCAGAAGATCATTCGGGGAAATTCCGAATTTAATGGTGCGTTCTTCCAGCCGCAGGGTATAAATATTGACCACCCCGTCCTTAACCTTGTCCGTAAGGTCGGCAAAGGTGTTGTTGTTGATCGGGATCGGTTCCCTGGTTTCCTGTGTTTCATTTTCCGCCCAGAAATTTTCCAAATTGAGATCTTGAAAAGATATTTCCCTGAATCGTTTGTCGAAGATAGGCGCATCCGCAGTGACCAGGGTTGGGACCGTATTTTTCTGAGAGGGTGACGTAGAACAACTATTAAGGGCGAAGGCTAAAAAACCTAAAATAAAAGGTGTGATGTATTTAACGGCTGAATGGGCGAATAATCTGTTTTTGCTTTTCATCTTATCGTCTCGGTGCCCCGCAACGCGGGGAGGACCCCGTTACACGGGGAGGACCCCGTTACACGGGGAGGAAAAGTGGGGCAGACGTTCGCTACGCTCACGAGCCCCCGGAATTATAGGGAAACTATTAATTCTTCAAAAACCCACTGCACGTTAGAACTGGGCTCAGCGTCATGCTGGCGCTACGCCCACTATCCCTGAAAAAATGTTGCACGGCGTGAGCAAACTCGCCCTCCGCGGAGGAGCCAGCGTCACGCTGGCCGCTTGCGGCGGGGTCGTTCATTAGAAAACCTGTTTTCTCAGTATGGATTCAGAGTCACCCCTCCATCGACGGTAAAATTAGAACCGGTGATCCAGCTTGAGCGGTCGGACGCCAGAAAAAGGACGATCCCTGAAAGATCTTCCGGCATACCCATGCGCTTCAGCAGGACATTCTGGGCGGTCCCGGTTTTTATCTCTTCCGTGACGTCACTCAGGTTTTTCTCCGAATTTTCGCTGGCAATGGCCGCTTCCTGTTCCCAGGAGCGGGTCCACACCGGTCCGGGTGACACTGAGTTGACCAGGATTTTCTCCGGCGCCAGGGTTTGCGCCAGAGACACGGTAAAGTTTGAAAGGGCGGCTTTCATCGCGCTGTAATGGGGAAATATGTCTCCCGGACGCGAACCTGCGATGGAAGAAATATTGATGATTCTGGGAGCGCCAGAATGTTTTAGGGCAGGAACAAAAAGCCGGCAAAGCCGAACTGCGGGCATTAAATTGATGTTGAAAGAATCCTGCCAGTCCTGGTCGGTGACATCAAAAAAACCGCCAAGTTTTAGTATCGATCCGGCGTTGTTAACTAACACATCCAACCCGCCCAAAGTTTCGATGACGTTGTCATGAAAATTCAGGATCTCCTCCGGCCTGGTAAGGTCGGTGGGACAAAACACATGCCCATTCCCCTCGATTTCTCTGGAAAGACTTGTCAAACGATCCTGGCTCCGGGCGCAACCGGCGACATGAGCGCCCATTTTAGCGAATTCCAGGGCAAGGGCGCGGCCTATCCCGTCGCCTGCCCCGGTGATAAGAACTTTCCGGCCTTGCAGATTTAAATCCATGTTACAATCCCGTTTTTTTTGCCGCCTTCAGATTTCTTGAATTCCATATAATGGACTCCCTTATTATATCAAAAATCACCTCCTCGCCATCCTTGCCCTGGGTGTTCGCGGCCATTGGATTCCACCTCGTCAATCTTTTCCTCGGCGCTTACATGGGGTTTTTTAAGAGGACCAAGCTTCTGTTGAGGACCCACCTTGCGGGCTATATCGCTGTTGTGGCCTGTTTCATGGGATTTCTGATATATCAGCGCATTCATTCCGGACTCACCATTTGGGAATACCTGATTTTCCTTTATTTTATCATAGTCATCCCACTCAGCAAACGCTGGGATGTCCTCCTGCATGCCTTTTTATCTATTGTGGGTTTGACCCTGCTTCCGGTATTGGTATTGTTGCAGCTATAAAAATAGTTTGCGCAAGTTCAATGATTGGCTCTGATAAAGAACCAACATTTTTAGAGAAAGTAAAATTTAGAGCGGGTGGTAGAGTTGGTGCAACGGTATGGCTGGTTTCAGCGGAATGTGTAGCCCTTAAATGCCCTTAATGGGTCTAATATAGGTCTTTGATGGCCGCTTTGACGGTAATGTCGCCGTAAACTTTGGTCCGGCATCCCAATTTTTGGTTGGGTCCAATTTTGTGAAGCCTTTCAATGAAAGTGTGGGGATCGACATTTTCCATCGGTTCCACTTCAATCAGGCAAGTTCCGCATATTCCCATTCCACGGCAATTCAACATCCTGGACATGCCTTTATAAATCTCGACATCCTGATAGGCCGCCGCTTGACGCATATTGGCTCCATAACCCACCTTGATGGTTTTTGACTCGTTGGTTTCGGCGTTGATTATGGTGATCTTGGGCATGGCAGATGAAGTCCTGTGTCAATCTACGGTTAAAATTCCAGCGGATATCAAGCCGCTCATTTTCCATCAGAACAGGTAAAAGTCAATATTTAAATGGAATAATTGTGACCGGTCAGGATTTTCTGGTCTTTCAGGTAATGGTAAATTTTATTCGCCGCTTCGCCCACGTTTTTGGCCTCCTGCAACGAGAGAGTTACAGCTACTTTGTCCGCTGAATCGGGCGCATCGGTTATAGAAATATCAATCACCGGATGCGGCTCCGCCAACAGGCGGATATCCGCGTCTTGTTCCTGATTGAATGCGTTGGAGGTGGAAATGACCACGTGACCGGCATCCAGAAACAATTTCGTGACTTCTCCGAATCGCCGCACCGTTTCCCCATCGGAATTTTTCGGGTCCTGGGGGATATCAGCGGCAACCCCCAGGCTGACATTCCGGCGGTCCAAAAGATAGCTCTGGTAATTCAATTTGAACAGTTTTTCTTCGAGATGCCGGGCAAGATTGGCCTTGCCAACGCCGCTGTCTCCGGAAATGAGAATGAGCGCCGCCCGGTGGCCATTGCGATAAGCCCGCTCATCAGCTTTGATACCGCTCTGAACCCAGTTGAAATTCCGGTGGCGGACATTATCCCGTATTTTATCCTCTTTATTTGAGGGGGTGTATGTGGTGATGATGCCGCCCCCGCAAACGTCGTATTCATCCACCAGGACAAAGCGGCCCGTTGTGGCGCTGGTTCCAAAAAGGTCGAACGCCACCGGCCTCTTGGTTTTCAGGGTCAATTCGGCCACGTCGTTTTTGGCGAGGAAATCCTGATTGGCCAAAGTTTCCAATGTTGAGGCGTCGATCACTTTTTTGAATTCCACCACTTCGCAGGCCACTTCCTGGGTGGTGAGTTTCAAGGTATAGGTTCGGCCTTTTTCCAGGTGCCGTTTTCCCATCCAGAACAGGTTGACGTCAAAGGTTGAGGAAACGATGGGCAATTCATCCACCCGGGTGGCGACATCGCCGCGTTCTACAAAAATCTGTTCTTCAAGGGTAAAACCAATGGATTGAGACGCGGTCGCCTCTGTCGGTTGCTGGGGGACGCTCCAGGCTTCAATGCTTTTGACGACGCTCTTTTTATTGGAAGGGGAAAACGTGAGGCGGTCCCCAACCTTGAGCCGACCGGATTCGACCCGCCCGGCGATGATTCTGCGCCCGTCGAATTTATAGACATCCTGAACCGGAAAACGGAATGGTAGATGGTTTGGGGGAACTGTTTCCTCGAACCGGTCCAGCATTTCCAGTACCGTCGGACCTTTGTACCACGGTATTTCGTCTTCCCGCTTGGCGATGTTGACCCCCAGTTTTGCGGAAACGGGAATGAAGTCAGCGGCCTGAACGCCAATAGATTTAAGGAATGCGGTGTATTCGGATTTGATTTTGAAAAAAACTTCGGGGTCGTAATCGACCAGATCCATTTTGTTGACCACCACCGCCACTTGTTCGAGCCCCAGGAGCTTCAGGATATAGCCGTGCCTGCGCGATTGCTCCTGCACGCCTTCGTAAGCGTCTATCAGCAGGAGGGCCGACTCGGCATTGGCGGCGCCGGTCACCATGTTTTTCAGGAATTCCTTGTGTCCGGGAGCGTCGATGATGACGTAATGGCGCTTCTGGGTCTTGAAGAATATTTGCGAGGTGTCGATAGTAATGCCTTGTTCCTGCTCTTCTTCCAAGGCATCGAGAAGGAACGCGAACTCGAAGGCTTTTCCCTGCCGCTCACAGATATCCTTGATGAAGTCTATTTTCCCATCCGGCAGACTGCCGGTGTCGGAAAGCAGTCTTCCCACCAGTGTGGATTTTCCGTGGTCCACATGTCCCACGATCACCAGCTTCATTTGCCGGCTGGAGAGTTTGGGAGCGTTTCCGTTATCGTTCATTTACATATATCCTTTGGCGCGGAGTTTCTGCATGGCATAGGTGTCTTCCTGATCCTGCGCTCGGCCAGACCGTTCTGCGGATGTTGTATTGTGTCTTAATTCATCGACGATCTCATCCACATTTTTGGCGGTGGAATCAATGGAACCCGTACAGGGGGCGCAACCCAGGGACCGGTAACGCTTGCCTTCCTTGTTGGCAAAATAGAGATCGATGATGGGGATTTTCTCGCGTTGAATGTATTCCCATACGTTGAGTTCCGTCCAATGCAGAATGGGATGGATGCGGATGTGGGTCCCCTCTTTAAAGGTCGTTTTGAACTGGTCCCACAGCTCAGGCGGTTGATCTTTGAAATCCCATTCAAAATTTTTGTCACGCGGAGAAAAATACCGCTCCTTGGCGCGGGTTCCTTCTTCATCCCGCCGGATTCCCAGAATCAGGCCGGTGTACCCTTTGTCCACCATGATTTGTTGAAGTCCCTGGGTTTTTAAGGCATCACAACAAACCATGCGGCCCATTTCGTGGTTCATTCCTTCATCCAGGGCTTTTTTGTTTTGCCCGACCACCAGGTTCAGCCCCCACTCTTTCGCCACCTTGTCGCGGTATTCGATCATGGCCGGGATTTTATAACTGGTGTCGATGTGCACGAGGGGCATGGGACAGTGACCAAAAAAGGCTTTACGCGCCAGCCAGACCATGACCGTGGAATCTTTTCCGATGGACCACAGCATCGCCAGGTTCTTGAAGTTTTTGTACGCCTCGCGGAGTATGAATATGCTTTGATTTTCCAGATCGTCCAAATGATCCATAATAGTTCGGCTATCCTAATAAATGGTTAAAAACCAATGGGGTCGCTGATACTTTATCCTGTTGGAGCTATGGAAGCAAGAGTTAAGCCCCTTACAGGGGAGGAAAATAGCCCCGTTACACGGGGAGGAAAAGCCTGCTACGCAGGAGGACTCCGCTCACTTCGTTCGCGAGTCCTTAAAAGCTATATAATCCATAGCGCGTTAATATTGGGTCCAGCGTCACGCTGGCCCGTTACACGGGGAGGAAAAGCCTGCTACGCAGGAGGACTCCGCTCACTTCGT
>JADFGI010000413.1 GCA_022567815.1 Nitrospinota bacterium | reverse complement strand
CAGATAATGCGCCGCCACATCCTGCCCAACGCATTAACGCCCGTTATTACATTTTTTCCATTCGAGGTCACGGCAGGCATCCTCGCCCTGGTGAGTCTTGACTATCTCAACCTCGGGGTCCCCAGTCCCGCGCCAAGCATGGGCGAATTGCTGGCTCAGGGGAAAAATAATCTGCATGCCCTATGGATTCTTTTGCCCACTTTCACGGCCTTGACGGTAGCCCTCACCAGCTTGACCTTTGTTGGAGAAGGAATCCGCAACGCATTCGATCCGAAAAGGAGCGCATGATGGACATTGCCAAGGCAATCCCATGCTATTAAAAGTTCAAGACCTCCGTACTCATTTCAAAGTCGGATTCGACAAAACAGCGAAAGCGGTGGATGGCATATCCTTTCAATTGGAACAGGGAAAAACTCTCGCCATTGTAGGCGAATCCGGTTGCGGAAAAACTCAAACCGCCTATTCGATCATGCGGCTCATCGCTAACAATGGATACAATCCGTCCGGAAAAATCTTTTTTCAGGATCAGGACATCCTTCAACTTTCCGAAGAATCCATGCGTCAATTGCGCGGCAACGAGATCGCAATGATTTTTCAGGAACCCATGTCTTCGTTGAATCCGCTTTACCGCATCGGCAATCAGTTGGAAGAACCCCTTAAACTCCACCGAATGATTCAAAAAGGCGCCATCAGAAAACGTTGCATCGAATTACTCGACCAGGTGGGCATCCCCGAGCCACAAAAAAGAATTGATGATTTTCCGCATCAGTTATCGGGAGGAATGAAACAACGGGTGATGATCGCCATGGCGCTGGCCTGCGAGCCCAAACTGCTGATCGCTGACGAACCGACGACCGCCCTGGACGTCACCATTCAGGCTCAGGTGCTTCGTCTCATGTCGGACTTACAGAAACAAACGGGGATGAGTATTCTATTAATCACTCACGACATGGGCATCGTCAATCAGATGGCCGATTCGATCTGCGTTATGTACGCCGGTAAAATCGCCGAACAGGGAACCAGGGAAAAAATATTCCAAAAAATGTCGCATCCCTACACCCGCCGACTCTTCGACTCCATTCCCAAACAAGACGACTCACCATACCTTTTGAACACGATTGCGGGCATGGTTCCTCCGGCAACCGAATATGGCGAAGGTTGCCTGTTCGCCAACCGTTGTGAATTCGTCATGGACGTTTGTAAAATTAAAGATAGCTCCCCCTACACATTGGAACCCGGTCACCAGGTCAGTTGCCATCTCTACGATCATGGTAAAAACCCACCTTTGGAGCATGACCGCAAAAAACTTCCCGCTCCTCCACGAAATTTTGAAGAAACAGTGCTTCTTTCTGTGCAGTCGCTAAAAACCCATTTTCCTGTCAGGAAGGGCGTGTTTCAACGAGTGGCGGCTTACGTCAAAGCCGTGGATGGCGTCAGTTTAAAATTCCAACGTGGTTCAACCCTTGCCCTTGTAGGCGAATCCGGTTGCGGCAAAACCACCTTTGGCGAATCCCTCCTTCGCCTGAACAGAAACACAAGAGGGAGCGTTTTTTTTCATGATAGAGATATCATGAAATTAGCCAACCGTGAATTGAAACTCATCCGCAAAAACATGCAAATAGTTTTTCAAGACCCTTTCGGATCCTTATCACCGCGAATGACCGTGGAAGAAATCATCGGAGAGGGACTCAGCATCCATTTTGCGGACAGGAAAGAAGAGGAAAATAGAATTCGCGTGGATGAAGTTTTATACGAGGTAGGTCTCGATCCCTCAGTGTTGGACAGGTATCCGCATGAATTTTCCGGCGGACAACGCCAACGAATTGCCATCGCCCGCGCCCTTGTGCTCGAACCGGAGTTCCTCGTGCTGGACGAACCCACGAGCGCATTGGATGTGTCCGTCCAGGCGCAGGTTTTGAATCTTCTGAAAGAACTTCAGGCCAAACGGTCCCTGACCTATCTGTTCATCAGCCATAACCTGAGCGTCGTCCGCTATATGGCGGATACGGTGGCCATCATGTATCTGGGAAGGATCGTAGAGCAGGCTCCCGCAAAAGAACTTTTCAAAAATCCCCGGCATCCGTACACAATATCCCTTCTGGACGCGGTTCCCAGTCTGGACCAACGCCGACCCTTTGCACCCCTGGTAGGCGATGTCCCCTCCCCGCTCAATCCGCCATCGGGCTGTCACTTTCATCCGCGCTGTCCCATCTACCTGAACGAACCGAAAGGATCCTCACTGGCCATGAAATGCCGTTCCACTTACCCTGAAAAAACGGGATCCGATTCAGCCTTCGTGGCCTGCCACGCCGCCGGTTGACCAGATTTCCAAATCCATTGAAATTTTGGGAATTACTTATTCCTGGAAAAAAAATAATACAAAACCGCAACCACCACAATCCCCGCAATACCCAATGTCAGAAGCCATCCCAATGTCATGAAGTTCTCTCCGTTTACTAACAATTGCTTTGCCAAATATAGTCAGATCAGGCTTTTTGCTTTTGGGTCTTTGGAAAACACCGGCGAAACCGTTTGTTAGCCTCTTGAATTCAAGTTGTATTATCCCGTGATAAAAAATCGGTTATAGCCTTCTTTATATCCTGGGGTCCTGGTTTGTAGTCTGCACCACAATAAAAATGACTTGTATCAGGAATAATTCTTGGGTTACGTACTACTCTTCCAAACATTTCAAAAGTTGTTCTATATTTCTTTATTATAAATACTTGGGTCACATAGATCCGCATTAATTCATCCCTCAGCGTAATTTCATCACGGGTAAAATC
>JADFGI010000412.1 GCA_022567815.1 Nitrospinota bacterium | reverse complement strand
CGCGGTAAATGTTCTTTGCCAATCCCGCACCCCCAGTCCCTAATCTGGATAATGATTTCGTCGGATTCCTGTTCGGCCAAAACCTCCACCCGCTTTTCCGGGCCGCTGTATTTGATCGCATTGTCTACCAGGTTGATGACCGCCTGTTCCAATAATTGCGGGTTGATTTTCGCTCGCAGGTTTTCATCGCAAATCAGTTCAATGGTCGCATTCTGTTTTGTGGCTTGGTCCTGGCAAGCCTGAATGGAAGATTGCAACACCCCTTTCAACCCGGCATCCTCCATCGTGATCATAAGACTATCGGAATCGTGCTCCAGTCGGGAAAGACTGAGGAGGTCATCTATCAGGGCATTCAACCTGTCGACCTGCCGGGCGATGATTTCCAAAAAGTGGGAAGCCTCTTCCGGATGGTTGATCGCGCCTTCCAACAGAGTTTCTACAAAACCCTTAATGGAAGTGATAGGCGTCTTGATTTCATGAGAAACATTGGCGACAAAATCGCGGCGCATGTTTTCCAGCCGCAGAAGGCGGGTCACGTCGTTCAAAACAATCACCGCGCCGATGCTGTTGTTACTGGCGTCCTTCAAAACCGTTCCACGCGCCTGCAGGTTTCGCTCAGGGTTCCCTTTCATTATAAAAGTTGTCTCCACCACATTTTTGCTGTTCAGGGCTTCTTTAACGAAATTATGGAGAGCGCTATTTCTCACCACCTCCTGAATATGTTTCCTCTTGGATTTTTTAGGGTCCACCCCGATCAATTCCGCCGCCGCCTGATTCATGCTGATGAACCGCTCCGCCGCATCCACCGCGAAAACTCCTTCGATCATGCTGAACAGGATTGCCTCGCGCTCGTTTCGCTCCTCGGTAAGGCTGCGGATCCGCTCATCTAATTGTTGGGCCATTTGATTGAGAGCTTCCGCCAACCCGGCAATTTCGAAGGAACCAGTTGCTGAAATTTTACGAGTCAAATCCCCTTGGGCAAATTCATCGGCGGCGCGTTTCATGCTTTCAAGAGGCCGGCTGATTCGCCGGGAAACCACGAGGCTGATAAATGCGGCCAACAGGGCGACCGCCAACCCGGCCCAACCAATCTTGATCTCCATCGAACGTAGGACATCATCTACAAATGTGATTGGAATGGATGTCCTGACGACTCCAATGATTTTTCCGTTTTGGAAAACGGGAATGGCCAGATAGATCAATTTTTCCTTGAGCGTGTAGCTGTACCGGATCGACAACCCCGTTTTGCCCGAAAGGGCCTCTTTAATTTCCGGGCGGCCTGCATGGTTATCCATTCGCGCGGGATCTTCGTGGGAGTCTCCCAGAATCTGACCGGAAGGATCAATCAGAGTCACCCGCATGGAAGCGCTCTTGCCGAGTTCCTTGCTCAGTGCATCGAGGGAGGGAATGTTTTGCGTGGATAAGTTTTCAGAGACCAGGCGTTCTACCAGCCGGGCGCGAACTTCCAGGTCAACGGATATTCGGTCGTAATGGAATTCACGCAGGGAACTCAAAGAATACCACCCCACCGCCGTCAAGGCCGCCAGGGTGATCAACAAGTAAGTAGGAAAAAGTTGCCATAAGAGCCTCTTCTTATTCATTGAGCGATTCCTTGAATCGATAACCGACGCCGCGAACGGTTTCGATGCGGCCTGCCGCCCCTGCCAGTTTCTTGCGCAAACCCACGACCTGGAAATCGACGGAACGCTCGGTCACGGAATAACCGTCACCCCGCACGGCTTCGACAATCTGATTCCGGGTAAACACCCATCCGGGACGGCTCGCAAGATATTTTAGAATGCCAAATTCGGTGTAGGTCAGGGAAACGGGTTTATCATTCACCAACACTTCATGGCGGCCCGGATGAATCACCAATTCAGGAAACCGCAAAATCTCTTCTTCTCTGGGCGCCTCGTTATTACTTCTGCGAAGAACCGCGCGAACCCGCGTCACAAAAACTTTGAGATTGAATGGTTTGGTTACGTAATCATCGGCGCCGATTTCCAATCCGGCCACGATGTCCGACTCATCACCTTTGGCGGTGAGCATGATGATGGGGATATGCGCCATATCTGGCTCCTTTTTCATCCGCCTGCAGACCTCCAATCCATCCATGCAGGGCAACATCAAGTCCAGAACTACAAGATCAGGAAGCAGGGATTTGACCGTCTTCAACGCCTCTTCACCAGAATCCGCGCAAGTTACCCGATAGCCTTCCCTGGAAAGGTTGTATCGGACCAGCTCTTGAATGTCTTTTTCGTCTTCGACGACCAGAATATTTTCTTCAGACATGATCCATTTTCTTTATGGGTTGTTTTTTATTGATAGCGTTCTGTTTTAATCATGCATCTTATCAGACCGGGATCGCATTAGAATTGTGTTAGACGACAGTGAGATTCTCAACAGGTCTGAGGTTTTTATAAAACCAAAAACCATTATAAAATTTTCCTCTCCCTAAAGTTTAAACAAAATCATTCGATATCCAGATAAGGGTTTTATTATGCTGATCGAATATCCTTTTAAATTTAGCAAAACTAGTAGGTTACAGACGACAATTACTCTTGTAAACGGAACCTCATGAAAATAGAAATAATTCAGGGTCCCACCCTCCTTCAAAAAGTCTCTGGCAAGCCCTGCAAAGAGTGCGCAGAGGATAAAGCACAAAAAATTTTGCAGGAAGAATTTTTGGCCAAAACGGACACGGTCACGTTATCCGGAGAATCGCCTCTGGAAACGGGAATTGCTTCCGGTTTCGCGGGACGACCCTGACCCTCCGCGTAAAGACTACCAAACGCTTCATCAAACTGAGACCA
>JADFGI010000411.1 GCA_022567815.1 Nitrospinota bacterium | reverse complement strand
GGTTCGGCCTTCCGCCGACCGGGGGTTTTTTTGTCCAAAATCAGATGGTGTGACAACCCCCATTCCGCATTATCCCGCTGGAGCCTGTCGTCAAAATTTCGAATAGAAAACTTTGGCAATCCACAAATCGTCTATCTCGTCATCGCGAGCCGCTAAAAGCGGCGTGGCCGTTATAATATTCCCAAGCTTTCGTGCCCCGCAGGGGTAGATCCAGAGTCTCTGGGTTGCTTCGCCGCTAACGCTCCTCGCAATGACGATTAAATGTTCTTCCCATATCAGCGCAATCTTATTTTATAATCGAAACAACAAACCATAAATATCTTTCGTTGACGACACATGAAACGTTCCATAGGTATTATCACTCTCAATGCAAAATTCATCCAGACTTCCCTCAGTCTGAGATACCTCAGGAACGCGGCGCGGGCAGTGGGATTTCAAAACGTCTGGATGCGCGAGTTCGTCATCAACCAACCGGTCTGGAAAATCGCGGCGGAGATTCACCAACTGCGTCCGGAAATTTTAGGGGTCAGCATTTATATCTGGAACCGCTATCAGAGCTTCGAGTTGATCGAGCGATTGCAGAAACAAAATCCCGAGCTTGAAATCGTCATCGGCGGCCCGGAAGTTTCTTTTGAAACCCAGTTGTCAGATCAATACACCACTATTTCAGGCGAAGGGGAAAACAAATGGGTCGAGTTTTTGCAATACAAACAACGCAACGAAACCATCCCACAAAATGTTCGGGACCGCTGGAACACATACGGCGTGGACTTGCCTGAGCTGGTTCCGCCCTATGTGGCGGAAGATTATCCGCAATTAAAAAACCGCATCGCTTACATTGAGACTTCAAGAGGCTGTCCCTACCTTTGCTCGTTCTGCCTGTCGGCGCTGGATAAAAAAGTCCGCTATTTTGACAGCAACGCCATGCGCAAGCAAATCGAACAACTGGTCGCATCAGGAGCCCGGCGGATCAAATTCGTCGACCGCACGTTCAACCTGAAACCGGCGCAAATGCGGGAGTTGATGCAATGGTTGACCCGCTTCAAAGGAGCCTCCTTTCATTTTGAAGTCGTGGGGGATATTTTAACGCCGGACATGCTGGATTTTCTCGCCACCGTCCCGGAAGGAATGTTCCAGTTTGAAATCGGCGTGCAAACGACAGACGATGACACCCAGGACTCCATTCAGCGCAAACAAAACAACAAAAAACTTTTTGCCGCTATCGCGGAACTGGGCCGGCAAAACAAAATCCACTGCCACTGCGATTTAATATTCGGTCTTCCCGGAGAAACCCTGGAACAAATGTTGAAATCGTTTGAAGAAGTTCTGGCTTTGAAACCACAGGAACTGCAACTGGGATTTTTAAAGTTTCTCCCCGGAGCGCCCATAAATGAAGTCGCCGAAAAACATGGCTATCAATTTCAATCGACGCCGCCTTACGAAATCATTTCAAATAATGATCTTTCCGCTGATGAGGTGATCTATCTAAAAAAATTCACCGAAGTGTTCGATCTTTTTTATAACTCCAAACGATTTCGCTTCTCCCTCGACCATCTGTTTAAGACATGGAATCCGGTAAATCTGTTCAATCACCTGTTGGAATATATGGAGGAACGCGACCTGTTATTCAAGTCGCATTCATTGGAGAGCCAATACAAAATTTTGTTCGACGCTTTCTCTCTGAGCGGCAAAGCGCTGGAGTTTGATCTTTTAAAACTGGATTACCTGTTTGCCCAGCGCGTATTCCACCTGCCCCGTTTCCTCATCAACAGACCGGGGGAAAACGGAAAACTCCGGCCAAAAACCTGGCAGGGCGACCGCAAAACCCTGCTCGTTCCATTTGGCCACGAAATTGAATGGACCGGGTCGGGAGTTAAAATGACTCCCGTTTCCAACCTTCACCATTACGTTATCGCCCATCCGAATGAGGATTCCGGCTACATTCAACAACCTGCCATCATTTTAGTTAACGATTGACCCGCTACGCGGCCCCGTTACACGGGGAGGAAGAAATTAGGACTACGCTCGCTATGCTCGCCAGCCCCGTTTAACCTTAAATTAGCAGAAAAATTTGTCGCCATTCGGGTCCAGCGTCACGCTGGTCGCATGTGAATGTTGGGTCCAGACCTCAGGCTACAAGCTTGCGGCGGAATCGATCATTTCGTTATAATTTGTTTTCAAAAATCATCCCAAAAGGTTATGATTGTTTCTCCAATATATTAAACAAATCCAGCGGAGAGAATCCGTTTAAATTTTTCAAATCGAGGAGTTATTCATGTCGGAAAAGGCCAAAAGTCCTCTGAACCGGAAAAGCCGGGCCATCACCCAGGGAGACAAGCGGGCCCCAAATCGCGCCATGCTAAGGGCCGTGGGTTTTAAAGACGAGGATTTTGACAAACCCATCATCGGGATCGCCAACGGCCAGAGCACCATCACCCCTTGCAACGCCGGACTCGGCAAACTGGCCGACGTCGCTTCCGCGGAAATCCTCCACAAAGGCGGCATGCCCCAGATGTTCGGAACCATAACGGTCAGCGACGGCATCTCCATGGGAACCGAGGGAATGAAAAGCTCCCTGGTGAGCCGGGAAGTGATCGCCGATTCGATTGAAACCGTCTGCCGCGCCGCCAGTCTCGACGCGGTAATTTGTATCGGAGGATGCGATAAAAATATGCCCGGAGCCTTGATGGCTATGGCCCGTTTGGACATTCCGGGTATTTTTGTTTATGGAGGCACCATCAAACCGGGCCACCTGCACGGACAAGATTTAACCGTGGTCAGCGCGTTCGAGGCCGTCGGCCAGTACAGCTCCGGGACCATCGA
>JADFGI010000044.1 GCA_022567815.1 Nitrospinota bacterium | reverse complement strand
AATCCATCCAGATCGAGAGGAGGAAATCCATGATCTTGATCCGAAAAATATTCCCATTCTTGATAATTGTCTCTTTTATGTTTCCCGGGTTTTTAGCAGACGCCGTCGGACAGGAATCCATTCGCCAGGGAGATAAATCCCTGTGTAAAATTGGAGACATCATGAGGCGGGTTGAAATTCAATATTATGAACAGGAAAAGGCCGTTCCCTGTGAAGTTCATTACTACAAGGATACCGAGGAACCTGGTACGGACCGGGTTCTCTGGCGGGCTGAATATGAGACGGGTTTTTGTGAAAATAAAATGACCGCCTTCGTGGGCGAATTGTCCGGATTGGGATGGTATTGCGAATCTGAGGCCGATATTCCTCCCGCCCTTCAGCTGGAAGGGGCTTCGGAGTAGATAGGACTTTATTTCAGCACGATAAAAATACCATTGAAGGAGTGGTAACCTCCGAACGGTTCAGGAAAAATTTTTCTGGCAAACCAGAAAATAGTAACCTGTCCGCAATGAGGGGGTTCCCTGTTTTTTGGGATGAAACATTTTTATCATTTCATTTATTTTTTTCATTTCCTCCATATTTGGGGAGTTCGCCCTTGACCGCCTTCGGGGCCCGACGGCATTTGACTCATATCAGGCATCTTCCCACCCCGCGATATCCTTGAATCCCTGTTTTTGATTAAGCCACCTTCTAATTTGGGCCCTTCACGGATTTCAACATTTTTCGGAAAAACTAAAGCATCCGGGTCCGCATACCCCAGCCGGATTGTACGATTTATCTATCTTATTTAGAATGAAAGCCATTTTGAAAAGAGACCTTTGAATAACCCGTCGTTGTGAGGAGCGTTAGCGACGAAGCCGTTATAATATTCTCAAGTCTTCGTGCCCAGTAAGGGATAAATCCAGAGACCCTGAGTCGCCACGCCGCTTTGCGGCTCGCGATGACGTATAGGATAGGCTCAGGGTAAACTCCATGAAGATTCTCCACTTATGCAAAGGTCTCTTTGGAAAGGGAATTTTTCAATAATAGCCCTTTATAATCAAAAAATTAAATGGACAAAGACATTTCCTTTTATTACTATAATGATAATAATTATCAAAATTTATTCACTTGATGCACCTGAGGGCTGGTTCTGTCAAATATGAAAGACTCCGCCATTGAAATTGATGAAACCATCTGCCTGTGCCTCCAGGTGAGTGAATCGACGATTCGTTCCTGCATCGAATCCAATAACCTTACGACAATAGAAGAGGTGACCCAGGCCTGTGAAGCGGGAGGGGGATGCCATTCTTGTCATATCCTCATTGATTTGTTTATTGACGAATACCTGAAAAAATCCACCCCAATAGAAACTCTTGTGACCGCCCATGCCGGTAAAGTAAAGAAAAGGGGGATTTTGGGTCGTTTCTTCAAAAAATTTACAGCCGACGTTCCTGTTACCAAATAATCTCCCCCCATACTCCTTGCACAAAGATCAGAAATTAACCCCTCCCTTATTTTTATGCCGTATTTGCTTGCAACTCTCTGGAAATTTAACTAAATTGTTTTGAAATTATTGAACTTCTTGATCCAAATCACCTCAACCCTTTTAGCCAGGAGGATTCTTGTTTGATGAAAAGTCAGGATTGTATTTTATTCAGCGGCGGCGTTAATGGGGCGGAAGCTGAATTTGGGCGTCAGGCCGAAGCCGCTGGAGTGGAAGAGGTTAATTTCACCTTCGACGGCCACAAGATTGCCAGGAAACGGGGTGTGCGGTTTTTGACTTCGGAAGAATTAATTAAGGGCGATGTCAGCCTCTCCTATGTTTCCAAATTGATGAACCGGACCTACAGTACCGGTCCATTGTTTCGCAAGGTACTCCAAAGCATCTGGCACCAGATCAACCAGGCCGAAGAGGTGTTTGTGGTGGGGAAAATTCTGGATGACAACACCGTAAAAGGTGGAACCGGGTGGGGAGCGGAATTTGCCAAAATATGCAATAAGCCCCTGCATGTATTCGACCAGGAAAAGAACGCATGGTTCACTTGGAAATCGGATCGTTGGAAAGAACAGAAGTCGGTCAAAATCCGCAAGAAACATTTTTCCGGCACCGGAACCCGCTTTTTGAACGATAACGGAAAAAAAGCCATTCATGACTTGTTTGCCAATTCATTCAAGTAAACATGGCGTCCGCTACTACCAAACCAATACGCATTGCCTATTTTGATTGCTACTCAGGAATCAGCGGCGACATGATATTGGGCGCCTTGGTCGATTTGGGCGTGGACCTGAAAAAAATTCGCGCAGGACTCAAGACCCTGGGTTTGTCGAAGGGATACGAAATCAAATCCCGGATCGTCAAGCGCGGTCTCATCAGCGGGATCAAGGTCGATGTGGTGGTGAAACCTGTCAGGCGCCCTCATTCCAGAAATTTCAAGGATATCAAAACCCTTATCGAACAATCCGGATTATCTCCGAAAATTAAATCCAACGCTGTCGAAATTTTCAAGCGCATCGCCAAAGCCGAGGCGAAGGTCCACCACACCAGCATAGACAAGGTCCATTTTCATGAAGTGGGCGCGGTCGATTCCATCGTCGATATTGTCGGCGGTGTCCTTGGGATGGAGATGCTGAACGTCCAGCGGATCATTTCATCGCCACTGAATGTAGGCGAGGGATTCGTCGAATGCACACACGGAACCCTGCCGGTTCCCGCGCCCGCCACCCTCAAACTGCTGGAAGGCATCCCCTGTTTTTCCACCGGAATCAAAAAGGAACTTGTCACCCCGACAGGAGCGGGGATGATCGGATTCTTCGCGGAAAATTTCCAATCCCTTCCCAGGATGAAAGTGCTGAAAACCGGATATGGCGCGGGCGATCATGTCGTCGAAAAAACCCCAAACATGTTAAGAGTCATTCTAGGCGAACTTGAAGGGCAGGGTGAGGCGCAATCCATGACAATAGTGGAAACCAATATCGACGATATGAACCCGGAATTTTACGAGCATGTCATGGAATTGTTGTTCAAAGCCGGAGCGGTGGATGTCACCTTCACGCCAGTCATCATGAAAAAAAGCCGCCCGGCGGTGACGCTTTCGGTCATGACTCCCGCTGAAAAGAAGGAGAAGATTGCAAAAATCCTCTTGTCCGAAACGTCCACATTCGGTGTCCGGTATTATGAGGTGAATCGAATCACCCTGGACCGGGAAATTCAAACCTTGAAAACACCCTATGGCCAGGTAAAGGTAAAAGTGGGATCGCTGGATGGAGGCATCCTGAAAATTTCTCCCGAATACGAAGATTGCAAAAAAATCGCCCGCCGGGAAAAACTCCCGATCAAAAAAGTTTATGAAGATGTTAGAAAATTGGCTGAACTGAAAATTAAATGATTTTTTGAATTGCCAAAGCTTGACGTTAAATTATTATAAATCACCTGATGATTGCTCTGATATGGGGAACTCGTGAGCGTAGCTTACCCCTGCTACCCCTTGTATGTTTTCAAGGCCTCGCGTAGCGTCAGGCCCAATTTTCTTCCCCACGTAGTGGGGGCTCTCCACGCATCCATTCCTCCAACCGGTTGACGGCGGCTTGAAGGGTATTGACTACAACCGCATTTGAGGCGAATTCATCCCATTCTCCATCGGGACTAATTAGAATTAGTGGTTTGCCATATTCTATTGCCAGTTCGATTTCGGTCCGGGTTCCCTCGCTTCCGGGTAGCGCAATAATGAGGTCGCTGGAGAGAATTATGATGTGGTTCCTGCTGGCGGTTTCTTTTCCTTCCGGTCCGACAAACGGGAGGTGGGTGCGGATGACAATGTCCGTGAAGGTATTGGGGTAACCGGGTGGAGCCTCATACTCGGCTCGTTGGTCGGGCGTTGGGTAATGCGCCAAAGAAGGAATGACCCCAATTACCCGTCCTTCCCTGTTTTTGACTTCCGCGAATGCCTTAGCCACCTCCTCCATCACTCCCTGGCCGCCGCCGTTGATCAGGTCAAATCCCTTCTCCGCAAGCCATGTGCCCAAAGGGACACATAGATCGGGAAATGATTGCGATCCCGATCCAATGACTCCTATCAAAGTTCTGCGTCTGGGCATGGTCGTGTCAATCGCCTTTTTTTGCGTGATGGAAAATTTTAGACGTCTCGGAAATTTAAATTTGGACCAGGAAATAATGGGAGGAACCGTAGACCGAATTTTTCCAGAAAATATTCAACTATGGTTCCAAAACTCCACCGAAACAAATCAACAAAGGCTATGATACAGAACGAAAATGTATTGCTAACTAAAAGCCTCTTATTTAAAGGAAAACTAATAATTCCTCAAAAATCCATCGAGCGTCAATATTGGGTCCAGCGTAACGCTGGTTAGTCCGCCTCTTTTAAACCAGCTAAGGCGAGAAACCTCATGATGCGCTCCAGATGCGGTTCGGTGTTGCCAAAGGGAATTTGAATATGGTCTTCAGTTTTGAGGCTCACCTCATCCCCTCTACGGATTAAATTATACGCCAGGGACGCGGCTTCGCTGACTCTTTTTTCGAGGATGGAATCCGCCACTTGCCGGTTGGTTTGTGGATCGTGGAGGTTCAAAAACAGGGTGAAGCTCTGGTCTCCACCAGCAAGAAATTCTTTTACCCGCAGATTGCCTGTTTTGGCTGAGGATTTCCAATGCACGGCGTTCACCGGATCGCCTTCGTTATATTCCCTGAGCGCCACAATTTCCCCTCCCTGATGGCGGAGGATTCCTTGCCCTTCCGCAGATGGGTCAGACAAAAATGGCAATTTCACCGGTTGAATCAGTGGAAAGACGATGACTTCATCCGCCATCGGCAAGAATTTTGTTTTGCAAAAAAAACCGAATGGAAAACTTGTGGAAATTTGAAATCCCTTGATTCGCAACAAACCTCTTCTTATGGCTTTCACAATCAGGATTTTTTCCCGAACGCTTTCAGGCGGCATGTGGAAGAGGTAGATGCCTGTGGTTCCTTCCAGCCGTGATGCCTCATTGGGCATCATGGTGATTTGCAGGGAATATGAGGAAAAGTATTTTTTGTCGTTGGCAACGCTTATGCGAATTGAAAAGGGATCCCCTGCATAAACGCTAGGCGGGAGGGAACTTCTAACGGATATTTTATCCAGGGCAAGCTCCGAGAGAATTCCCGAAACCACCAGGAAGCTGAGGCACATGGACAGAACCAGATAAAGAAGGTTGTTGCCTGTATAAATCGCTCCCAGCCCGACTGCAAAAATGAGAATGATAAATCCCGCGCCTTCCCTGGTTATTTGCAGTGACCGATTGCGTGTTTTAAGCGTAAAAACCGGGCTGGAAAGGGTTGGGGTTTTTGGAGAATTGCTCTTCATCATTCATTGCTCTAAAGTAATGAGACCTTTGCATAAGGGGATTTTTATCACCGTTCCTACCAAGTAACACAAAAATGCCAACGTTGGGTCCAGCGTCACGCTGGTCCGTCAAACCGGTATTTCTATGTTGTCCAGGATGTTGGTAATGATAGCGGCGGTGTCCCTGGCGCGTCGGTTGGGTTGCCTGTGATGGGATTCAGGGATAACACGGTGGGCCAACACCGGGACGGCGAGTTCCTTGACATCGTCGGGAATGCAGTAGTCGCGTCCGTGAAATAATGCGCAGGCCCGCGCCGCCTGCTGAAGGATCAAACCGCCACGCGGACTCACTCCCAGTTCAAGGTGATCGCTATTCCGCGTTTCGGTAATGATGCTCAAAATATAATCCACCAGAATGGGCTCGAAGTTCACCGCCTCGACCTGCCTTTGCAGGCTCAACACATCTTCTTTTGCAAGCACGGGAGCGAGGTCCGCCGGACTCATGCGTGACGAATTGCGGGTGAGGAGCCAGCGTTCGTCTTCCAAGGACGGGTAGCCCATCGAAATGAACATCATGAACCGGTCCAATTGTGACTCCGGCAATGGGAAGGCCCCATGACTTTCAGTGGGATTTTGCGTGGCGATGACCATGAACGGATCGTCGAGAGGATAGGTGGTGTTGTCCACCGAAACCTGTTTTTCATTCATTGCTTCCAGGAGAGCGCTTTGAGTCCGCGGAGTGGAACGATTGATTTCGTCGGCCAGCACAATATTAGCGAACAGCGGACCCTTTTGGAAGTGGAACCGTTTTTCCTCCTGATCGTAAATGGAAACGCCGGTGATGTCGGAAGGTAAGATATCGTTGGTGAACTGGATGCGGCGAAAGTCCAGGTCCAGCGATTTTGCCAGAGCCTTGGCGAGGGATGTTTTTCCCACTCCCGGTACGTCTTCGATCAACAAATGCCCCTGGGCCATGAGAGCGATGATCGCCAGCTTCACCGCTTGCGGCTTGCCGATAATAACCCTTTCAATATTTCTAAATAATCGAGCGATGGACTCTTTAGCTGAGCTCATTTGCCCAAAACCTCCAAAACTTTTTTCATGTCGTCATGCACTGCTTTACGGTTTTCCAATGTATAGAATCGAAGCAGGTAAGCGGGATGAAAAGTGAGCATCAGCTTGATTCCCTCAAACTCGTGCCAGGTTCCCCGCTCCTTGGTAATGGGCACATTTCGCCCGAGAAGTGTGGACGATGCGGGTTTGCCGAGCGCGACAATGACCTTGGGGCGAATCACTTGTAACTGCTTCAAGAGGAAGGGTTTGCAGGCGGCAATTTCATCCGCTTCCGGGTCGCGGTTGCCCGGCGGGCGGCATTTGACGATATTGCAAATGTAGGTGTCCTGTTCCCTGTTCAACCCCATTCCTTTTTCAATGATTTCCGTGAGCTTTTTCCCCGCCCTGCCGACAAAAGGAAAGCCCTGCTCGTCCTCATCTTTTCCGGGTCCTTCGCCAACAAAAACCAGGTCGGCATTTGGGTTTCCCGACCCGAAGACAATTTTATTTCGGCCTTCGCTCAACCTGCAACGGGTGCAGTCGCCCAGCTCTTCACGGACCTCTTGCAAAAGGCCAGGTTTATTTTGGGTCGATGGCGATAAAACCCTTTTACTGGTTTCTTTTGATGCGCCCAAGTTCAACTCCATTTGTTGAGGGATTTCAGTGTATCCATAATCCTTCAGGAAAAGCAGGTAGTTTTTCAATTCCCGTAATAAAGCCGGTCGTTTGGATGAGGGTTTCATGACAAAGAAGGATATCAAATGGCTTTAAACAAAACAATATAACCGGCAGAGGAAACTTTCGGAAAAACCAAAGATCCGGATGGATAAAGTCAGCAAGGTTTGGATAAATCTATGAATATAAATTTAAAATGAAAGTTAAGGTAATTTATAAGTGATTGAAAGAAAATGACTTATAGGCCTATTTTCCCAATATTTCCGATTGTGTCTGACAGGGGTTTTGGTTTATAATAACGGCACTAAGTATTCTAACTTTGGTGGAGGAAGGATATGTCAGGTTTGAAAAGCGCCTGGGAACTCAGTCTTGAAAAATCCGATAAGTTGGTTCCGGAGCTCAAAGGCAAAAAAAAGCTGAACGAGCGACAGAAGAAGGAAATCAATGAAATCCGCAAGGAGTACAAAGCAAAAATTGCGGATAAGGATGTCATGGTCCAGGACCGGTTGAATAAATTGTCCGAGAGAACCTCTCCGGAAGAAATGGAAACGGTTGCCGAGGAGCTTCTGCGTCAATTCGCCGATGAAAAAAAAGCGTTGGAAGAGGAGATGGAAAGCAAGCTGGAAGCTGTCCGTCAACCATCCGCCTGACTTGCCTGAATAAATCCCACCATTTCTTTCAAAAATTTAATTTTTCGTAAGCGTCGGTTCAGGCTGTCTGGCGCTATTTCTTTTCTTTAATTTAGGAAACCTGTTTTTACATGAAGCACGTCATTGAACAACTCGTCCTTTCAGCCCTCGGCAAAGCTAAAAATAATGGCGATCTGGAAATCGTCAAGGAACCTGAGATCGTCATTGAAAAACCCAAGGACCCCAAACTGGGTGATTTCTCCACCAATCTCGCGATGACGCTTGCAAAACCCGAACGAAAAAATCCGAAAGTCATAGCTGAAGTGATCTGCAAATACCTCAAAAACGGAGGAGGGCAGGTCGAGCGGGTGGAAATGGCGGGACCGGGGTTCATCAACCTTAAAATGACACGTTCCTTTTTCCTCAGCAGGCTAATTCAAGTTGCCGAATCCGGTGAAGATTTTGGCAATTCGATGGTGGGCAGGCGTCAAAAAGTTCTGGTGGAATATGTGAGCGCCAATCCAACGGGTCCGCTTCATGTGGGCCATGGCCGTGGGGCGGCGGTTGGCAATGCCCTGTGCAATATTCTCAGAAAAGCCGGGTATGACATCAAGTCGGAATATTATGTCAACGACGTTGGCAATCAGATGAATATTCTGGGCCGGTCCACATGGTTGCGTTACCGGGAGATTCTGCAGAAAGCGGTGGAGTTTCCCAAGGATCATTACCAGGGAGACTATATCAAGGACATCGCTCGTGAAATCATCGATCAGCACGGCGACGAGTTTTTAGGAAAATCCGGGGATGAGGCGCTTCCCTTTTTCAGAGAATATGCGGCGAAATGGGTTTTGGACGGTATCAAAACTGATCTCAAGGAATTTCGTGTCGAGTTTGACGGCTGGTTCAGCGAAAAGACGCTTTACGAGGATGACTCCGTTGACAATGCTTTGGGGTGGTTGCGGGAAAAAGGATTCGTGTATGACAAGGATGGCGCCGTATGGTTGAAATCCTCGGCTTTTCAGGACGAGAAGGACCGGGTGATCGTCAAGCAAAATGGCGACCGGACGTATTTTTGTTCGGACATCGCCTATCATCAAAACAAGATTCATCGTGGAAACGAAAAACTGATCGATCTTTTTGGCGCCGATCATCATGGCTATGTGCCGCGCATCCAGGCGGTGATGGAAGCCCTGGGGTATAACCGCGATATTTTCAAGGCGCTCCTGGTGCAGTTCGTTTCCTTGAAACGGGGCGGAGAAAAGGTCTCCATGTCTACCCGTTCGGGTGAGTTCGTCACACTTAAAGAATTGGTGGACGAAGTCGGCGTCGATGCGGCGCGGTATTTTTTCCTGTCGAGAAGCTGTGACAGTCACCTGGATTTCGACCTGGAACTGGCAAAAAAAGAGACCCCTGAGAATCCGGTATTTTATATTCAGTACGCCCATGCCCGCATTTGCAACGTGTTCCTCACCGCGCAAAACAAGGGGATAGCGGTTCCCGCTGGTTCAGAGGTCGATCTGTCGCCGCTGGTGGAGGATGAGGAGTTCGCTCTCATCAAGAATATTCTGGCATTTCCGGAGGTGGTCGAAAAAAGCGCATTGGCGCTGGAGGTGCATCGCATTTCCCATTACCTTCACGACCTGGTGGCGGGGTTTCACAGCTATTACAACCGGCACAGAGTAGTCACCGAAAACAAATCCTTGACCCTGGCGCGATTATTCCTTTTGCAGTGTTTGCGGATCACCATCCGCAATGGTTTGGCTCTCATGGGAATTTCAGCGCCGGAAAAAATGTAACTCGCTCCCGCGAGGGGGAAATTGCTCACGCCCGCTACGCCGGGAGGACCCACTACGTGGGAGGAAGCTTGGGCCTGACGCTACGCGAGGCCCTAAAAACATGAGGCTCCATCGAACGTAAATATTGGGTCCAGCGTCACGCTGGCCCCACTACGTGGGGAGGAAGCTTGGGCCTGACGCTACGCGAGGCCCTGAAAACTAATACAAGGTGCTTTAAGCCATAAATCCATCGAACGTAAATATTTAACCCAGGGTTACCCTGGCCAGCCCCAAAGTTGAAAGCGATTGGTTATGATTCAAAAATCTATCATTTTAGTTATGCTGAGTTGTACAGGAGCCGGTTATTTCATTGGTGAAACCGAAATCAGAGCCAGTTTTCCTTTTATCACCTCGCAATTTCAACAAATTGAAAAGAAAAAAAACATCCCAAAGCCGAAGTCTTTTTACTCAAAACGCAAAACTTCCAACGATTTTACCGGCTCCACAATCGAACAGTTCAGTTTTTTTTCGGTCCTGAACGATCCTTCCATGAATAAAATAGTTGGGTTAAACGGCGAGATTATAAAAAAATATGATTCTTCCCCGGCTCCAGTGAAGAAGATCCAATCAAGCCAAAAAATCCATCGAAAAAAAACTACTCCTGGTTCTCGCGTTCAAATTGAAAAAGCAAGTTCGAAAATTGCCGTAACCCCTTTACCGCCTTTCATGCCCAAAATAGCTAAAGTAGAGACTGGTCGCTCGATAACACTGGGTCCAGCGTCACGCTGGTCGCCCGCTAATATTAGGTCCAGCGGTACGCTGGCCGTGAGCAAACTCGCCCTCCGGGAAGGAGCAGAAAGTTCATCGCACGTTAATATTGGGTCCAGCGGCACGCTGGTATCGTATGTGGTGCAAGTCAGCGCTTTCCGGCAGTGGCAACATGCACAATCCCTAAAAGCCGCTCTGGGGGAAAAAGGATACGCCGCTTTCATTGGCAAAATAGAATTACCGGAAAATAAGGGGACGTGGTATCGAGTGTATATCGGAAGATATTTCAATCAAGCGGGCGCTAAGATGGCCGCCGCCAGGTTTTACAGGGAAGAAAATCGCCAGGCTATGGTGATCCGGCAAACCGGATAGCGGCCAGCGTCACGCTGGCCCCGTTACACGGGGAGGAAAAGTTAGGCTCCGCTCGCTTCGCTCACGAGCCCCGAAAAACATTTAACCGGCGTGAACAAACTCGCCCTCCGCGGAGGAGGCTTCAAAATTTTTGTAGAATCTCCACCGGGTCATCCACACGCGGACCGCCGTAAAACTTTTCCTTACTGTCATACCAGGGATTAAACCGATACCCTTCAATATCATCCTGATACAGTTTTCGCCTTTGATCCGCCCCATTGAATACAAAGTTGATTTGTGAAACCTTGCCCTCCGTAATGGTGACGGTTCCTTTTTGCGTCGGGATGTAAGGATGCCAGGCCAGAACGTCGTAGGTTCCGGGAGGAACGTCCTCGAGCGTGAAATTACCCTCTTCGTCCGAAATGGCGTAATAAGGATTGTCCACCATAAAGCCGCGCGTTTGCAGGAAAGGGTGCAGGTTGCACTGGATCAGAAATTCGTTTGTTTCATGGCTTACAAATGCCGAACGAATTTGACTGGATTCCCGAATGATTGCTTTATGGCTTTTTTGTTTTACATAAGAGGCACTGTTGATTTCATACGTGGCGATTTCATGGCGAATGGGGTCCTTGTTTTGCAGAAGAATGTTCTCGCCATTGCGGACGCCAATCACGTATTGGTCGGAATGACAGCGGTCTATGTTGAATGACTGCATTTTTGTGGGAATGGGTTTGCCTTTTTTGATCCCCTGAATGGCGATGACCGTATCCTTGAGTCCCGAATTTTCTGACACGGTGAAATCCCGAAGAATCCGGTGACCCTTGCCATCGGAAATGCGCGAACAAAATTCTATGTTGGGAGTGTTAATTAAATGGAATGACCGGGGCTTCGGTACCGGTCCCGTTAAAGTCACGCGTCCGCGGAGCATTCCGCCGTCATTCACTTCAGCCACTTTATACTTTCCGGGAATTTGCTCAAAAAGTTTTTTGGCCAGCTTCTGATTTTTGACATAGAGATATTTGACCTGCTCTCTGGCCTTATCCTGTCGGTCCTGCAACAGATAGACGATTCCAAGATCGTATTTGGCTTTGGACATGCGAGAATTTTTTTTCAACGCCAACTCAAACTCCGCTTCGGCTTCTTCGAGTAAACGCAGACGGGTAAACGAAACGCCGCGGTTGTAGCGCAAAAACGCGTGATCGTATCCCTGACGTAAAGCTTCATCAAACTCCAGGAGAGCGTCCTTGTGTCTTCCTGTCTGGCTCAGAGAAACTCCCAAATTAGCATGGGCGAGGGCATGTTGCGGGTTCAGTTTAATCGCATTTTGAAATTCCTCGGCGGCAGACTGCCAGTCTTTTGCCTGGCTCAATCGTATTCCTTTTTTATAATGCCCCTCGGCATCCAAAGGCTCCCTGGCCTCTGATTGAACGGCAAGCAAAGCCCCTATGATAAGGGCCGGCAACAGCCAGATTGCTTTCAAAAATAATTTTTCCGCAGTGCATGAATGGATCATTTTATCTCTTTAAAAATGAGAGGGATGTTGGCATAACCAATTTAACAATCCCCGTGATAGCCTGTCAACCTGTACGCAAAATTACTATGGGAAATAGCCTGTTTGCATCCTGTTCGACTTTTGAATAAGATACGAATAATGGTAAAAAATTCCACCCTTTGTCAGCTTGAGCGGTTGAGGAGCCGCATTTTACCGAAATGAGCGATTCATTGATCCCATTCAATGCCCACTGGTTGTTTCGGGGAGGCGTTATGCAGACAATTTTGGGCTCCCAGTTCCCCGGCAAGGCCATTCTTCCGCAAAGAAAAATCCATAAAATCCAGCTTGGGCCCCGATCCGCGATCCTTTGTCTGGAACTTGAAAACAAAAATACCCGCAGTCCCATCATTCTGTTGGCGCATGGCATGGGAGGTTGTTCCGAATCGGGATATATGCGGCGCATTGCGGCCAGGATATGGAAACGAGATTTCGGAGTGTTTATGATGAATCAGCGCGGAAGTGGTCCCGGAATGGGTTTGAGCGAAACCCTGTGGAATGGCGGGTCGAGCGATGATATGGATCACATGGTGACATACATCGTCAACTTGTACCCTAAAAGGTCGCTTCTCATCGTGGGGTTTTCCCTGAGCGGCAATGTGTTGTTGAAATATCTGGGGGAGGGGAGAAAGGTTTGCAAAAATATCCATGGCGCTTTTGCCGTCAATCCTCCCATCGACCTGAAAATCGCCAGCCAGATGCTGTCGCGGGGAAACGGCACGGGAATATTTAATCGCTATTACATGAAATTGCTGCGCCGCCAATGCCAGGCGCTGGACGAATGTTATCCGGATGCTTTCCAGCCGCAAGGAAAGTTCAAGACCATTTGGGACTTCGATGTGGTCTATACCGCGCCCGCATCAGGGTTCAAGGACGTAGAAGAATATTACCGGAAAAGCAGTGCGAAACAGTTTATAGAGTCCATCGAAGTACCCACCAAAATTCTCTGCGCCAAAGACGACCCCTTCATCCCCGCCACCGTGTTTGAAGACCTCGGCAATAACGGATATGTCA
>JADFGI010000410.1 GCA_022567815.1 Nitrospinota bacterium | reverse complement strand
CCAGAAGGTGCTCGGCTACGGCCCCGGCCAGACCCCGCAGTATGGCAAAATCCGCGATCCCGACCTGGACGAAGGGGATTTCGTCTTCATACTCCGCGCGGCCGCCCCCGTCGTGGCCAGGACGGAACCGCGGGCGGACCGGCAAAGGAAGGCCGCGCCCAGGTTCGATGAGGAAGAAGAACTGTGGGAGGAAATCAAGAATTCGAAAGACCCCGAGGATTTCAAGGACTACCTGGAGGCCTACCCCACCGGACGCTTCAAGGTCACCGCCCGCATCAAGAAGCGGAAACTGGAACGCAGGCTGAAGAAGGCGGCCGTGGCGAAAACCGCGGCGGTGCGGCCTCCTGCTCCGGCGAAAGAAGGGCCGCCGAGCGGAGTTACTTGGGAATTACGGTTTTGGGGAGGTGAAGGCACTGCCCATGCCGCCGTTCCTGTTCCGGGGGGTGGTTACATCATTTCCTATTCTACTAAAACTCAAATGAATGGAGAGCGGTACACATCCCTGCTGAGGGTAAAAAAGGGTGGAGAGCGTGTTTGGACGCAAATCATTGGCAGGGAGGGCAAAAAGGTTTCCGGTTCCTTGATAGCACTTTCGAAAGGGGGTTTCGTTTTCGCTGGAAACGCCAAGACCATGAACTCTAAAAATGAAAGGCCGTTCGTGCTCAAATTAGATAAAAAAGGAAGACGAGTTTGGGAGCGGGTTTTGGATTTTGCCGGGCGTAATATTTCCATTTCTTCTTTTGTACAAAACCGAAATAGAGGATTCCTTGTGGCAGGCTCGGAAACCCACCCTGGATCCAATGTATTTGTGTCAGGTCTGGATAAGGAAGGAAGTAATCTTTGGGTGAAAAATTTTGGGGGGTCTAGGGACTATAAATTATTTTCAATAGGCATTACGCAAGAAAAAGAATCATTCAGGGTAGGCAATATAATATACAGAGGAACCGGAATATTCGTTGCCGGGCATACCAATTCCATGCGTCCGGAAATGCTGGATGCTTGGCTTATCAGATTGAATGGAAACGGGGGAAAATTCTGGGAACGCATTTATGGCGGGAAAAAGGTTGATGCCGCCCAAGCCGTGAAAACCCTACCGGATGGTGGGGTGGTTTTTGCCGGGTTGACAAATTCCAAGGGAGCAGGGGGAGCCGATGCCTGGATGGTTCGCACCAGCAAAAAAGGAAAATTGATGTGGGAGCGTACCTACGGGGGCAAGGATTTTGACAAGGCGAACGCCGTGGCGTTGGTCCCAGGCGGCGGGTTCATCCTCGCGGGAGAAACCCGATCCAAGGGAGCCGGTAAAACCGATGGCTGGCTGATCCGCCTCGATCAGAATGGAAATAAAATCTGGGATAGAACTTATGGGGGAAAAAATCACGACCGGTTTTTTTCGGTGCGGACGACCCCAGATTGGGGCTTTATCGTGAGTGGAAATAGAGATCGAACTGGTAAGGATGGGAATAAAGGGGGTAAGCCATGGGTGATTAAAATGGACCTGCATGGCCGCTATAAAGAGAGTTTTCGCTAATCCGCCTCTCCTCTCTATTTTCAATCATGGTTTTTTTTCATTCAATAACTGACTTAGTATTAAATGCGAAGGTCGAAAAAATGATAGGGATTGTCCGGAGAAAATTAAAAAAGATTCTGACCATATGGATTGGATGCGCTGTTATGGCTTTCCTTGCCGGGCCATTTTTTTTCTCCGGATTCTCGTTTGCCGGAATAATTTTGCAGGAAGGTCGAGGTAAAATCTCTCGCCTTTCAAATAAGTTGAAACGCCATGCCCTTGTGATTGGAATTAATAATTACGGCAAATTCAAGCTTCAATCAGCCATCAGGGATTCCACCGCCATGACCCAATTATTGAGTGGGTTGGGATTCATGGTGGTTCACCTGAAAAATCCTTCAAGAACCGAATTGATTGCGGGAACCAGGAATTTTGGGAACGATTTGAAAAAGTCAAAAGGAGTCGGGGTGTTTTATTTCGCCGGCTATGGCTATATGACGAGGGGGAAAATGTTCCTGGTTCCTGTCAGGGTAAATATTGCTGAAAGATTCAAAACGAAAAATATTGAACGTTTAAACAAAGATTCCGTGGCACTGGATTTTGTCACGAACACGATCTCCAAAGCGAAAAATCCGGGAAATTTCATTTTTCTGGATTCCGATTATCAATATTGGGGTGCAAAAAATAATAAAACATTATTGCCACCTCAACCCGCACCTCCGAATATACTAATTTCTTATTCGGCCCAACCGGGAGGGATTGGGTCGGAAAATTCGGAACACGGTGAATTCACCGGGCATTTGCTGAAACTTTTGGGAAATCAGAAAGCAGAAATCAAGCATACGTTAAATCAGGTAAGAAAACGGGTGCATGACTCCACCAAAGGAGCACAACTCCCCTGGTTTTCCTCCGGTCTCGACAAGGAATTTTATTTTGCTCAAAAACCAAAAAAAGGTATCGGGAAAACCCCCGGTGGTAGCTTTCGCTAATCTATTGAATCAAAGGCCAATCAAGATCATCCCCATCCAAAAACCCATCCCATCCCAGGAGTGAAAGACCCATGCGCATGAAAGCGGCGGTGCTGGGGGGCGCGAACGAGCCTCTCAGCGTGGAGGAAATTGAACTGGACGACCCGAAGGCCGGCGAGGTGCGGGTCAAGATGGTGGCCACGGGGGTCTGTCACAGCGACCTGCACGTGGTGACGGGTGACCTGCCCCGGGACTTTCCGGTGGTGCTGGGTCACGAGGGCGCGGGCATCATCGACATGGTCGGCGAGGGGGTGACCACGGTCAAGCCGGGGGAGCACGTGGTGCTGACCTACCTGCCGGCTTGCG
>JADFGI010000409.1 GCA_022567815.1 Nitrospinota bacterium | reverse complement strand
GCAAAAATGGTTGAAGCACCAATTTTACATGTGAACGCAGATGATCCAGAAGCCGTAGTTCATTGCGCAAGAGTAGCAATAGAATTCAGACAGCAGTTCAATAGAGATGTAGTAATCGATATGATTTGCTATCGCAGGTGGGGCCACAATGAAGGAGATGAGCCTTCTTTCACTCAGCCTTTGATGTATCAAAAAATTAAACAGCATCCAACAACACTTAATATTTATGTTGAAAAACTTATAAAAGAAGGTAAATTAAAAAGGGAGAAGTATTAAATGGAAGATTTATTAATTATTTGTAGATATTGTAAAAAAAGTTAGTTGGTGTCGTGAGTATTTAAAAAATTTATATATAAATTTTGAAATTAAGGAACCTTCAATCTTCCATACCCCCCTCCCCCTGGTGTGAGGATGCGAATGCGGTCGCCGGGCTGGGCGTGGACTTCGTTTTTGCCGCCCAAGTCAATTTTTGAACCGTCTTTTTTGAGGAAAAGATTTTGACCCAGCGCTCCCGGTTCCCCGCCTTCCATGCCATAAGGGGGATAAACCCGTCTTTCGGAAAGAATAGCGACATTGAGGGGTTTTAAAAACTCAATTTCCCGGATGAGGCCATCGCCTCCATGAAACAAACCCGCGCCGCCGGAGCCGCGGCGGATGGAAAACTCCCGCAGAAGGACCGGATACCGGCTCTCAAGGATTTCCGGGTCGGTGATGCGGGTATTGGTCATGTGCGTGTGTACGCCCGATTGGCCATGCCACCCAGGACCCGCCCCCGCGCCGCCGCCAATGGTTTCATAATAACCGAAATCGGCATTGCCAAATGTCAGATTGTTCATGCATCCTTGTGACCCGGCGCACACGCCAAACGCTTTCAGGATGACATCGGTCAAGCGTTGCGAGGTCAAAACGTTTCCAGCGGCCACGGCGGCATGTTCCGACGGCGCAAGAAGAGAACCGTCTTCTATGAGGATGCGGATTTTGTTCAGGCATCCCTGGTTCAGGGGAATATCGCTGTGCACCAGACACCGCAGGCAATACAGAATCGCCGAATGGGTGACGGCGCGGGGAGTGTTCAGATTGCCCGCGACCTCGCGTCCGGTGCCGGAAAAATCGAACACCGCGCTCCCCTCCCGGCGGTCGATGGTCAAACGAAGACGAATGGGACTGCCATCGTCCAACATTTCTTCCGCTTCCAGGGTGGCCACCGATGCCAGATTTTTAGATCGCGCAATATCACGCAAGACCTGAGCCACCGACTCCTCGGCATTTTCCTGCAAATGCCGCATATACGCCTGCACCACCGGCAGGGAATAACGCCGAACCATTTCATGAATCAGCTCGATGCCCTTTTGGTTGGCGGCGATCTGGGCCTTGAGGTCGGCGATATTATCCGCCAACGCGCGTGTCCCGGTGACCCCGGAATTTTTGGCGGTCAGTAAATCAATGACGCCCTGTTCCTGAAATTCGCCCTTTTCGACCAGTTTAAAGGACAGGATGCACACGCCTTCTTCCTCAAGGGTTCTGGAAAAGGGCGGCATGGAACCGGGGGAGATGCCGCCGACATCGGCGTGGTGGCCCCGGCTGGCGACGAAGAATATCGGCTGTCCATCCCGCAGAACCGGCGTGATGACCGTGATGTCCGGCAAATGACTGCCTCCGGCAATGGGGTGATTGGTCACCCAGACATCGCCCGGCTGAATATTCTCCCCCTGAATCTCCATCTGCCGCCGGACGGCCTCGCCCATAGCGCCCAAATGGACAGGTTGATGGGGAGCGTTGGCCACCAGGTCTCCCTTGGGGCCAAACACCGCGCAGGAAAAATCGTGACGCTCCTTGATGTTGGTGGATATCGCCGTGCGTTGCAGGATGCCGCCCATCTGTTCGGCGATGGACATGAAGCGGTTGCCGAAAATGGCAAGCTGAACCGGGTCCACCTCCCGCTCAACGACCGGTTCCCGCAAAGAGGCCACCTCGATTTGCACATCGCCAAACTCGGTGATGACTGCCTGGCAACCGGGTTCTACCAGCAAGGTCGATGTTTGATCGATCATGATTGCGGGACCCGAAATTTTTTCTCCCGCACCCAGCGTCTCCTGCAAATAAACCGGGGTATTTTTCCATCCCCCGGCAAAATAACATTGCGCATGAGAAACAGGCGCGGTCGGTGCGGATTTTTCACGGACCCGGATTTTATTTAATCCCCGCGACTTTCCCGTTGCCCGCACCCGCAAATCATCCACCCGAATGTCCCTGCCGGAAATCTCGAAACCAAACTCACGTTTGTGGGCCTTGAGAAATTCCGTCTTGAAATCGGTTTCCGGACTTTCAAGAACCATCATCGCTGTATCCGTCCCCTGGTAACGTAGATTCAGGTAGCGGCGGATTTCCACCTGTTGAAAATCTCCCTGCCGGTTCAAATCTGATTTCGCCCGTTCAGACAAACCATCCAGACGCGTCAAAAGACCGGAAAGGGATTGTTCTCCAAGAATCGCAGAGGCAGGCTCCTGCTTTTCCACCACCACATCCGCCAATCCCAGGCCATAGGCCGATAGAATCCCGGCGAAGCGGTGAATAATAATCTTTCTGATTCCCAGCGCCCTGGCCAAAGCGCAGGCATGCTGTCCCCCTGCCCCGCCAAAACAGGCCAATACATGCTCCTTGAGATCATGACCGCGGGCAATGGATATTTCACGAATCGGACGCGCCATATTTTCATTGGCCACGGCGATGAAACCATGAGCCGCTTCCTCAAGCGTCATCGGCGGCCTTTTCATCTCTTGCAAATGCGCGTTGATTTCATCGGTAAGATGCCGAAATGCATTGCGTGTCCCGTCCAGGTCCAACACCTGAT
>JADFGI010000043.1 GCA_022567815.1 Nitrospinota bacterium | reverse complement strand
AAGAAAACCCATCCCTGAAAAAAGCTGCCACTCCGGCGCCACCACACAAAGAACTCGGATTGTTTGAATATCTCGGCACATTTCCTGTTTGGATGATCCGAATTATCCAGGCGCTCACCCCCAATTCATTAATCAGCAAAACCCCGCCAAAAAAGAAAAACCTCAGAATCTGATATTTGATGAGATCCATTAAAAATGCATTGATCAGCGTTTCCGACAAGACGGGAATCGTAGAGTTTGCGCAAAAGCTGAATGCGCTTGGCGTACAGATTCTATCCACCGGGGGCACAGCCGACCTGCTCGAGAAAAATGGCATCCCTGTCCGGCCCGTGTCCGACTACACCGGGTTTCCTGAAATGATGGATGGGCGGGTAAAAACCTTGCATCCCAAAGTGCATGGCGGCATCCTCGGACGGCGGGACATCGAGGAACACATGCAGTCCATGAGCGAGCACGGCATGGTGGCCATCGATTTGGTCGCCGTCAACCTTTACCCGTTTGAAAAAACCATCGCCAGAAAAGATTGCACCTTCGACGAAGCGGTTGAGAATATAGATATCGGCGGTCCTGCGATGGTGCGCTCCGCGGCGAAAAATTTCAACGATGTCGCCGTGGTCGTTCATCCAAAGGATTATGAAACCGTCATAAAAGAAATGAACGCCCATGAAGGCGCTGTCACATTAAAAACCCGGAAGCGGTTGAGCCGCGATGCTTTCTCTCATACCGCCCAATACGATGCCATGATCTCAAAATACCTGACGAGTCAGAGCGAAGATGAATCGCGATTCCCGGCGGTATTTCAGCAGAGCTACGAAAAAATGCAGGATCTGCGTTATGGAGAAAACCCGCATCAATCCGCCGCCCTGTACAAGCAATCCGGAGCCGGGCTTTCCGGCATCGTCTCCGCCCATCAGCTTCAAGGGAAAGAGCTATCGTTCAATAACATCCTCGATTTGAACGCCGCCTGGGAGTTGGTGACCGAATTTGAATCCGGCGCCGCAGTCATCATCAAACACACCAACCCTTGCGGCGCGGCTTTGAACGAAGATCAATTGAAGGCATTTATCCAGGCGAGGGAAACCGATCCGACTTCGGCGTTTGGAGGCATTCTGAGTTTTAATCGGCCTTTGGGAGAAGAAGTCGCAAAGGAAATTCTTAAAAATTTCGTGGAAGCGATCATCGCGCCGGGATACGACAAAAAAGCCGTGGAACTGCTCGCTTCCAAAAAAAATATCCGCTTGATGGAGATGCCAGCCACGGTTTCGTCCCGATCGGAAAAACCAACGGACATCAAGCGCATCGGCGGCGGTCTTTTGGTTCAGGACATGGACACAGAGATTTACGATCCCGCCAAGCTGAAAGTCGTGACGCAAAAACATCCCTCCGAAAAAGAAATGGAAGATTTAAAATTCGCATGGGTGATTGCCAAGCATGTTAAATCCAATGCCATTATTTATGCGCGGAATCAGGAAACCATCGGCTTGGGCGCCGGACAAATGAGCCGGGTGGACTCCGCCAGACTGGCGGTCGACAAGGCGCAGAAACCGTTGAAGGGGAGTGTCATGGCCTCGGACGCGTTTTTCCCGTTCAGGGATTCCGTTGACGAAGCGGCGAAACATGGGGTTTCGGCGATCATCCAGCCGGGAGGGTCCATCCGCGATGAGGAAGTGATCCAGGCGGCGAACGAGCATAAGGTCGCGATGGTTTTTACTGGCTTCCGCCACTTCAAACATTAGAGAGTGTCGTCAAATTCGCATATTTCGTCATCGCGAGCCGCGACAAGCGGCGTGGCGACCCAGGGTCTTCCAAGGTCTCTGGATTTACCCCTTGCGGGGCACGAAGGCTAGGGAATATTATCACGGCTTCGTCGCTAACGCTCCTCGCAACGACGATCCAGTGATCTACCCAAGTTAAAACAACAATTATATGTCTTTTAATAATTTGACGACACGCTCTAGTCTTTTTAGAAAAATTCTCTTCATCTTTTTTACTTTTATCCCCGCCAGCCAGCGTGACGCTGGCCACAGCTGTTTTGTTTTCCCCATTAAATGTCGATCAGGTATTAGGAATCAGGTAAGCAACATTTTTGATTATTGAAAGACTGAAGATATGAAAACAGCCTTGGCGGTAATTTTGGTTTTAGCTTTGGCTGGCGGCGGCGTGTTTTTTTGGAAAGAAGTCGCCCCGGTGATGGCGGTGTTGAAAGAAAAAGATCCCGAAAAATTTAAATTAATGATGGTCGATGCCAAATCATTCAATTTCAAGAAAGCCATGAAGCGCTATAACGAACTGGATCAAATGACCTATGAGCAAGTCCTCACGGTCCGTTACAATTCCATGAAAAGGAAAATTCAGGAAGACGATGATTTCCGACGGGGACAATGGGAGGAAGAATTGGCGGCGCGAGAAGAAACCAGGGAATTGAAAAAGCAGGAACGTCAACACCAGATACAGGATTTAATCCTTTTGGCTGAAAAAAGACCGGGAAACGTTCTTTTGCTGGATTGGAATAAATCCGATCCCTGGGAAAAAGGCCTGCTGTTGCGTGAAAAATGTATTAAATATCTGGAAATGGAAAAAACAGCTAATCAGAGACGGAAGAAAATACATAAGCTTCCCCGTATAGCTCCTCTATTGGTCAAGCCACGGGAGATATCGTTGACCGTTCCTGAAATTTGCGAAGAATTTGTTCCAATTTCCCACGCCGAGCGCCAAGTGGTTCTTGCTTTGGAAAAGTTGAAAAATAAAATGGACTATTTTTTCTTTGTGCAATTGCTGGATGAAATTGGAGTTCCACGCCAGGATGTCTTTTCCTTCCCTGCGCAACTGGACCGCATGACCGGCGGTTATGCCGGTTCCTGACCGGGCGTTTGCTAAACATGGAAAGGATTTAACAACTCTTTTATGTAAAGCCCTCATGAGGGAGAAGAGGAAAATATCAGAATGAAAAAATTCTGCGCGAAGCAAGCTTGACCGTCATAAATCCATAGTATATTAAATACTTGATCCAGCGCTACGCTGGTCAGACGTTACTTTTGGTGGTGGGATTTTCTTCCGCATCGGTTTTTGACGCAGAGGGATTGTCCCCGGCAAAGTGGTCGCTCAGGGCGGTGGCAAGTTGCTTGAGTTCTGTATTGGTTTTAAATTCGGGCAGGGGGGTTTTGCCGTTATTTTCGGTGAACTCGACGATTTTGCGAAGTGGCCGAACCACCATGTTGATCGTGTATACCCCGCCTATCAGGCAAATCAAACTTCCAAAAACCGCGAGGCCGACGATTTCATTGCGCAATTGGCCCGTGGTTCGGATCATTCGGCCTGTCAATAATTGGACCTGTTCCGGGGTTTGAGTTTGAACATTGATGGTGGCGACGATACGCTCCAACTGCACCATCTGGATAAAAATATAAAACGCAGCATACCCCAGACAGGAAATACAAACGATATATCCCGTCATTAAAAGATTGACGATGCTCTTTTTCTCGCCGGGCAGTTCCTCCCTGAAAATTCCAGTTTTTTTCATAGTTGTCCTTTAACGGTCGATTGATAACGCCTGGCGAGAATGGGAAAAAGACCCACCGCTTTATATCGCGGTAAAAGCCTGCCAAGCGCCTGGAATCGCGCCCCTGGGCCCGGATGCGTACTGAGAAATATAGACGATCCCCGAGAACTGGCTTGGCCCAGGATTTTAATAAAATCTTTTAATCCAGCGGGATGGTAACCCATCCTGTAGGCGTATTCCATGCCCAATTTATCCGCTTCAAACTCGAGGTCCCTGTCCAACCCGCGGGTAAAGAGAACATCGGCAACCTCGTTAATGACCTGATCGAACAAACCCTCGTCTGCATCCATAGCCGCCAGGGTCAAGCCGCTCAAACCTGACAGCACTTTACTGCGTTGCAAGGTTTTCAGGGCGTGTTTGCGGGTGATGTGGGCAATTTCATGTCCCAGCACTCCTGCCAATTGGGCTTCGTTTTGCAACATCCGGAGCAAGCCGACACTTACGAAAACATAGCCGCCCGGGGTGGCGAAGGCATTGGGATTGTCGGTATTCAAAACCGCGAAATGGTAGTCGATTTCGGGACGGTCGGATACTTCGGCCACCGATTGTCCCACGAGGTTGACATAGTTTTGCAGGGCCGCATTCTTGTACATTCCGCCAAATCTGTGGAAGACTTCCAGGGCAAGCGAACCGCCAATGGCCTTTTCTTCTTCGAGTCCAATCGGTTGAAACGCCTGCAACGCACCAACGCTCTTTTGCAAAATGCGCGACGTTTTCTTGTCGAATATTCCTAAAGATTCGCCGAGACCGATCAACCCTCCGCCACCTTTCTGGGCGGGTTGTTGCTTTGGGGCCTCCTGCTGGGGAGCTTGCTTTTTTGCCGGCTGGGATTGCGGCGGCGGTGGCTTTGCCATGCTCTCCAGAAAATCGTCCAGCTTGAATGAATGAGACGATTGGGTCCAAATCAGACTCACGACAGCCAATGCGAGGAATGCCAAAAATTTTTTCATTCAAGTTTCACCAAAAAAGTATCAAGAAAAGGCAAAGGCGGTTTCAGGGCTATTGCCCATATTCGCCTAACCGTCCTTCCTTAAGAAATTTTTCCACGTCCAGCGGGTTGATGTGGAATGCTTCCATCTGTTTCACAGCCTGAATATCTTCTTCAGAGATGCCTTTATTTTTTGCGTGTTTCTCAGAAATGGGACTCAACCCGCGGATGCTGGACCCGGAAGAAGATTCTCTCGCGGCGATTTTCTGTCTTCCGCCCAACGCTCCCAAAATACCTCCACCGCCGCTGGAATTTGCCGGAACCCTGGAGGTGAGTTTGAATTTGAAAATCCAACCCTTATTACCTCCGGGCGCGGATACTTGATAAAATCGTTTTGATTTTTTGATCAAGCTGACGGGGGTACCTCGACTCAATCTGGCGATCACTTTCGATCTCGCCGAATCCGAGACCTGAAGTTTGGTCCCGGATTTTTTGACGTATAAGGTTGCCGCGAAACTGTCACTGGCGAAACTCAGTCCGGTCAACAGGAAAATTACAAACGCCAGGAGCATCGTCGAACCTGAAAATAAATTGTTTTTTGGTGTCATCATTCCGGTTTTCTTTTTTTGGAATCAATTCTATAAGCGGATCTCTAAAAATTGACCAGCGTAGCGCTGGATCAGATAATTACGTTCTTTGGGTTTATGAGGAACTATCAGTTTCCTTACAATCTGGAAATTTTTGGTCTGCGGTCTGCCTTTCTTTAAGGCTCATAGTCCAAGTTGAGTTTTTCGAGGCACCCTTAAGGCTATCTCCAAACAGGGAGCAAGGTCAACAACTTTTTGTGGGGTAAAAAAAGAGGCTGGTTTGCATAGAACCAACCAAAGATGTCATCGCGAGCCGCATAGCGGCGTGGCGACCCAGAGCCTCTGGATTGCTTCGTCGCTAACGCTCCTCGCAACGACGGGTTGTGAAAAATCTCTCCCGCGAGGTGAAATTCGCTCAGGACGGGCGACGCTTTCCTGTTTCTTTTAAAAACGCTTTTCTGAGGCGGGACCAGTTGAAGGCCGAACCGGGATCGTATTTTGGCCGCAGGTCGTCAGACGTGCCTTGTTGTATGTGGCAGTGGCCCATGACTCCTGCAAACCTGGAGAAATTCCTGATTCTGTCGAGGGGAATTCGGTGGGTTTTGGTATCGCAGGGGATCCTGAGTTTTACTTTGGGAAGCAGTCGATGGATACCCCGACATAGTTTAATGACCGATTGGTATTGTTCTTCCGTGAAATCCCACATCCGAACCATGGCGCCATTGATGCGTCTGCTGAAATATCCCCGTTGTTTATGCGATCGCGCCGGGATGACTTTGAAATCCCGCGTTCTCAATTTATCCCGGTAGGTTTGCGGGAGAATGAGTTGCCATTGGCCATTGATTTTCCGGTATTGGTCCTTAGTCACTTTATACAGATCCGATTCTTCCTTCAAGGCTTCCCATGAAAGATTGGCCATTTCCACATGCACGGACCGCGTATTTCCAATTCGGTCATCGGAGGGTCCCGTGTTGGTTTTCCAGTACAAATCACAGGTCTGATAAATTGTGCCGTCCAGGTCAAGATAAAACTGGCTTCCTTTGAACGTACTGTCTTTCATGATTTGATGGCATTGCCAGGAGCAGTAACACACATCGTAATGAAGAATGAGTTGATACACGGTTTTCTTCAACTCCTGGTAAGCGACCTTAGGATCCAGGATTTGATAAGCGGCATCGGGTTGGGTGGGTTGGTCATCCAGAACAGGGTCGTGCTGACTGCAATTTTCCCGTCCCCGTTTGTTGGGGCAATTGAATCCTCCCTTATCATTCCAAAGAACCACGGGGGCGCCAATGTCCACGCTTTGACCGCAAGCGATAATGCTTTGGTTGGCGGCAGGCGGGTCGCTGGGAGGGGGTGTCATCAAAGATAAGTGTTTGGAAAGAGGTTACCGCTTAACATTTGCTTCGTTACTGCCCCAATTCAGTTTATTCCGCAGGGTTTGATAATAATTTTTTCCAGGAGCCTGGATCAGTTGAATGGAGGTTTGGGCTTTTTTTACTTCCAATATATCTCCCTGGAGCATATCACACCCCTCCTGCCCGTCAAAAGTTACCCGTACATTTTCATTTTCGGTTGCGAGCTCCACTTGAATAAGGGATTGATCGGGAATCACAATCGACCGGTTGGTCAAGGTGAAAGGACAGATAGGGCTGAGAACCAGAGCGTCCATGCTGGGATGAATGATGGGTCCGCCAGCCGAAAGGGAATAAGCGGTGGAACCCGTGGGCGTGGCTATGATGAGACCGTCGGCCCGGTAGGAGGTCATGTACTGGTTGTTCACTCGAACCTCCAGGTTGACGATTCGGGCCAACGCTCCTTTATTGATGACAACGTCATTCAGAACATGGTAATCGACCACCTTTTTTTTGTCCCGCCAAACACAGGCGTTCAGAAGCATGCGGTTTTCGCATTCAAATTGACCGTTCAAAACCTTTTCGAGAACTTCATACAGGTCCGGCAAGGTGACTTCAGCCAGGAATCCCAAGGCACCCAGATTGACCCCAAAAATGGGCACATTGAAGGGATGGGCGCTTCTGGCGACGCTCAAAATCGTTCCATCGCCGCCAAGCACGATGAGGAGGTCTGCACGGGCTGGAATGTCGGCCCATTGAAAGGGAGAATCCTGACCTGTGATGCTGGCCGTGGCTTTGTCCATGATCACCTGGCGATCTTTTTTGTCCAGCCATTGGATCAATTCGGTCAAAATTTTGTGACCCATAGGAAGTTTTTGCTTGCAAAAGATTCCTATATTTTTCACCGGGCGGCCCTGTTAAAAATGGGGAAAATGGTTTTGCAGGAAACCCAAATACGTTTTAAGGGGACCTCAAAAAGTTGCATTTTTCGAGGCGCACTTAAATTTTTCTTCTAAATGATCGAAAAATCCAGCGTCTGGTTGACCATCGGGATTCAGTATAGGAGAAACCTTTTAATGGGGGGGAGCAAAAAACACAGTAAATCGAAATTTTACCGCTTGCCGAAATCCTGGGGCTTGATATTTTCCAGCCAGTCTTTCCACTGCTGTTTTTCGTCCAATTTTGTGGTTTCGGGGTCAGGCAGGTCCAAACTCTTGGCGGCTTCAATCACTTTTTCTTCGACATAAATCGGTGACTTGGTTCGTAGAGCCAAAGCAATTGCGTCACTGGGGCGGGAATCTATGGACACGGTGTTTCCACCATATGCCAGCGAGATCACCGCGTAGAAAGTATTGTCCTTCAAATCGCTGACGAGAACGTGATTGATTTTGGCTTTCATGGTATCAATGAGATTTCTGAGAAGGTCATGCGTCATGGGGCGGGGCGTGGTTATCTTTTCGATTTCCAGAGCGATGGCGTTGGCCTCGAAATATCCCACCCAGATGGGAAGCGCTTTGGAACCTGTCGAATCTTTTAAAATAATGATAGGCATATTGGTCAGAGGATCTAAAGTCAAACCTTCAACCTTCATTTCAATCATGAGGGAATACCTTTTATTAAATTTTTTCAGTTAAGAGAAAGGCTGAGTTTTCTGTTAAATACTTGGCGTAGAGAGCCTTTTACCGTATCGTAACACCTACTTTGACTATAGATAAACTCTACAGGTTTGTCAACGGGTGTATTCCGAAATAAGAGGAAAGCGTTGGTATTTTCGCTGATTAACGCTCAATCCGGGAAATGCTCAAACTAGCCCTTTTCCTGTTTTTGTTGGTCAATAAATTCTTTCATCTTGATCTGGACGATTTCGGGGACATCCACTTGACGCAGAGCTTCGCGGCACAAATTGGTCGAAGTTTTAAACGTGTTCAAAAAGGCGATGCAGGGAGGACAATCTTGAAAATGCTCATCAAGATCGGCGCTGGTTTGGGGGTCCAAATCCCCATCCAGGTAATCGGATAGCAAGTCCAGGCATTCTTTACAGCAAATCATTGTTTTTCGCTCCGGGAGTGATATTCTTCAAAATAGGGTGATAGCTTTTTCCTTAAAAATAATCTTGCCCTGTGCAACCTGGACTTTACCGCAGGAATGGTAAGTTCCAGGATATCGCTCACTTTTTCGGTGGACAACCCCTCTACATCACGAAGTATGAAAACCACCTTTTCTTTTTCAGGCAATTGGTCTACGGCTTTTTGAATGACCTCCCTTGTCTCATTGGCAAACAACAAGGATTCTGTATTTTCCGACCAATCCTGAATTTTTTCCTGTTGGTAACCGAACCCATTGTATGAAGGAAGTAAATCTTCCAATGAAACATTGGGTTCCTTTTTCTTGCTCCTGAGCTTCATGTAGGTGGCGTTCAGGGTGATGCGATACACCCAGCTGGAGAATGCCGATTTGCCCTTGAACGTATGCACCTTTTTAAAGAGAGTGATCAGGACTTCCTGGGTCACGTCCTGGGCGTCCATCGTATTGCGTGTCAAATTGAAACTGAGAGCATAAATTTTCTTTTGATATATCTCCGCGATTTTGTCGTAAGCATCAAGGTTACCGGCCTGAAACTCCCTGACCAGGGCTTCCTCGGCTTCTTTGGTTTCTTTATTTTGCGTAAACGACATTTTCTGTAATTCCCCATTGAGGGGCTGTTTCTTTATTTATTGCTTCACCTCGCCCTAAAACAGCACCCTCTATGGATACAGAGAGACCTCGCTTGCTTATACTTAAGATGCCGTTGATTTAAAAGCGATGCAATGAATTAAGAACCTATTGAAAAATAGGGCTTTTAGGGAGACCCTAGTCGCGTTATTCCCTCGCAAATGTCTTGCGTTTTAGGATCATGAATTAAACTGAAGGTTGGAGAGCATGCTGATCTCCTGTTTTATGATCCTCAATTATTTTGCCTGCGGTTCTTCGGCGGGGGGAGCGGGTTCTTCAGTTGACGGGGATTCTTCCTTGTTTTCACCGCTATTGCCTTCCCCGATCTCCGCTTTTGGCGTATCTCCATCTTCCATGGTTTTACTTATATCCATGTCATCCTTAATATCATCCGCTTCTTTCATGGATTTCTTAAAGTTTTTGATGCTGTTTCCAAAAGCGCTGCCGATTTCGGGGAGCTTCCCGGCGCCAAAAATAATCATAATGATGACCAAAATAATCATCAGTTCTGGAAAACCTATACCCATCATAAGATAAACCCTCTTGCAGAGATTTTTTGATGCTTATGATTATAGCACCCTGATAAAAGGTTGCAAACCAATAAACCGATGAAAATTAAAAATTTCTGTGATAGAATCCCAAAAATTTTTTGCGCCAAATCCTATTTTTCAACCCGATCTCCTTTTCATTTCAAAAGTTAAATGTTTCTATCAATTGGAAAAGTTTTTTGTAACCCCCCAGCCCCTGTGATTAATTTCCCAATTTCCCCAGGTTAAACTTTAATGGCGCCTCGAAAAATATCGAATTAATTGAAACCTTCTTAATATGTTATCCTCCGATAATCGGTGAATCCTGTTCGTCAAAAATGGAAATCAACGTGTCTGCAAAAAATAGTTTCGGCATAATGAAATCCTGATGGGTCTATTTTTTTTCTTCAAATGAAAAATCCCGCCGCAAGGGGACGGTATATCCGATCAGGGATTTCAATTATTAGCCGTGACCGGCGTCACGCTGGCCCCGAGTTGCGAGGCTGGGGATGCAGTCGTAATTTTAAATGACACCACAAAAAGTTGAAAATAATCAAAAAAGTTCCGCCGGTCCAAAAAATATCCTGGACCGGTTTTTCTTCTATATTGAGCATTTCGCTTACACTCATTCATTTTCTGTCATCGCAGTTTCCCTGGTTCTGGCCGCCCTTTCCCTTTGGGTGACGGTGGAAAAACTCACGTTCAAAACCGGGAGGGGGGATCTTGTCGCCAAGGATCTTCCATACGTTCAGCGCCATGAAAAGTTCCGTCAGGAGTTTGATGACTTTGATGGCATGATTGTGGTGGTGGAAGGGCAAGACCCTGAACAGAAAAAAAACTTTGCCGAAGCGTTGGCCGCAAAATTAAAATCCCACCCCAAAGTTTTTTCCGATGTCTTCTACAAAATTGACACTTCCTATTTCAAGGACAAGGCCCTTCTTTTTCTCGACCAAAAGGAACTTGCCGATCTCTTCCAAAAAATAGAAGAACATCAGCAATTTTTGGAAGACATCAATTCGTCTCCCGGTCTGGACCAGCTCCTGAGAAGCATCAATTCTGAAATAAGCTCCGGCATGGTGGATACTTTGTTGTCTGATTTTATTGGAACGGACAACGGAGAAAAAGATGATACCGCAGACCTCGGTTTATTGATCTCCCTGTTGAAACAAATGACGGCTCATCTAAAAGGAGGAGCCCCCTACCAATCGCCCTGGGCTTCGTTTTTCACCGGCAAGGAAGATTCCCTCAAAGAACAAGGTTATTTGATATCCGGAAAAAATGACTTGATGTTTATCCTGGTGACGCCGCATGAAGATGAAACAAGCTTTACGGGCTACAAGGATTCCATTGAAACCGCCAGAAAGCTGGTCGATGAAACCCGCCAGCAATTTCCCCTGGTAAAAGTGGGCATTACCGGTGAGGATGTCATCGCCTCGGACGAAATGACCCTGACACAAGTTGACGTGAAGAAAGCCACCCTCATCGCATTGGCGGGCGTGTCTCTTCTGTTTATCCTGGCGTTTCGGGGCGTCGTCAAACCTTTAATGGCGGTTTTCAGCCTGGTCGTCGCCCTTTGTTGGTCGATAGGTTTTACAACGCTCACGGTCGGCCATCTGAACATTCTTTCTGTGGTGTTTACCACCATTCTCATCGGATTGGGTATCGATTTCGGCATTCACATTCTTGAACGATACAAGGAGGAGCGGATAGCGGGGGGAGATATTCCTTCCTCTCTGCAAAAAACCGTGGCAGGAACCGGACGCGGTAATTTTGCCGGGGCGATTACCACGGCCCTGGCTTTCGGCGCGATGACCTTCACGGACTTCGTCGGCGTGGCTGAACTGGGATGGATTGCCGCCTGGGGAATTCTATTCTGCATGCTGGCCATGCTCCTTCTGCTCCCGGCTCTGCTCGCTGTGGAAGAAAAATGCCGCAAAACCGATTACAACGGCATGGCCCCTTCGGTAGATAAGAAAAAATGGATTGATGGGTTGTTCCGTCATTATTACATCATTATCTTCGTTTGTTTGCTTCTAGTTGGCCTTTCGACTCTCTCATTACGGAATCTGGCTTTCGATTATAATCTTCTGAACCTGCAAGCAAAAAATACGGAAGCGGTTGCCTATGAAATTAAGATCATGGAAAACGCCAACCGTTCCACCTGGTCCGCCGCCATGCTCGCGGATACGATGGAAGAAGCTCAAAAAAAGCTCAAAGCAGTCAAAGGGTTGTCCACGGTGGGGGAAGTGGAAAGCATCCTTTCCCTGGTGCCTGCCAACCAGCCGGAAAAACTGAAATTCATAAAGGAAAATTCTTCTGTTTTAAGCAATCTCCAGGTTGAGGAAGAGGACCCGCCGATTTTTTTGAAATCCATCGCCAGGAGCCTCAAGAGAATACGGTTCAAACTACGAAGTAAAGAGGAGAACGCTCCCACCGATTCCGTTGGCGAAGCGGGCGTTTGGGTACAACGTGTTACAGATGAACTAACTAAAACCGATCCAAAGGTCGCGCAGGAAAGGTTATCGGCTTTTTCAAAACAGCTCTTTGCCGATTACCGGGCCAAGATTGCCGATCTCCGCAAAAACGCGAACCCTTCGCCGGTTGAAATCGACGAACTCCCAAATGAAATGAGGAAAAGATTCATCAGCAAAAAGGGACGATTTCTGATCTCTATATTCCCCAGTGTGGATTTTTGGGATATCGATGAAAGAGAAAAGTTCCTGACTCAATTGCGGGAGGTGGACCCCAACGTGGTCGGAAACGCGGTGCATATGTTTGAGTCGAGCAGACTGATGAAAGAGGGATATGTGAACGGCGGTATTTATGCGATGGCGGCGATTGTCATTTTTGTTTATTTAACATTCAAGAAATTCAAAACCACTCTGTTCATTTTTCTGCCGGTAGTTGTGGGGTCTCTTTGGACCATCGGCATCATGGACCTCGTGGGCGTTCGTTTCAATCTGGCCAACCTGGTGATATTGCCACTCATCCTGGGCATTGGGGTGGTGAATGGAATCCACATCATTCACCGTTACCGGGAAGAACCGGACAAAAGCATCCCAGTGCTTTCAAAAAGCACCGGACAGGCCGTCATCCTCAGTTCATTGACAACCATGATCGGATTCGGAAGTATGATGGTTGCGGACCACCAGGGCATATTCAGCCTGGGCCTCGTGTTGACCATTGGGGTGGGGAGTTGTCTGGTAGCGTCTATCACCATTTTGCCCGCTATTTTAAAGCTTTGCACCGAGAAGGGATGGAAGGTTTGAGATAGCGTGTTCAGTGCTTGTCAATCCTCGTCCTTATTCCTAAGCCCTCCATGTAATGCACGTTTGCCTGTAGAAGATAATTTTCTGTAATGAATTGGAACCTATGACGACAACCAGCGTGACGCTGGACCCAACCAGCCTAGAGACCTTTGCATAAGTCAGGAATCTTCATGGAGTTTGCTCTGAGACCACCCCATACGTCATCGCGAGCCGCAAAGCGGCGCGGCGACCCAGAGTCTCTGGATTTACCCCTTCGGGGCACGAAAGCTTCGGAATATTATAACG
>JADFGI010000408.1 GCA_022567815.1 Nitrospinota bacterium | reverse complement strand
TCCAAGATGCACGGGAATCAGGTTTATGACCCTGAAAATATGGCGAAGACGGCATTCGATGGAGTCATAAAGCGAATGAAAAACCCTGGAGTTCACGGCATCAAGGTGGGATTGCCTTCGCTTGATAACGCCACGATGGGGTTAAAACCCGTCAACATTCTGTCTGCCAGTACCGGGATGGGGAAGACGGCCGTTGCCCTGAACTTCGCTGTCCATATTGGCATTGACCAAAAAATTCCCACTCTTTACCTGAATTACGAAATGGAAGTCGAAGATTTATTAACCCGGATACAGGGAATTATAACTGGTCTTTCAGTTTCAAATATTGCCACGGGAAAAATTTCAAAAGATGAGTTCCCGCGAATCAGTGATGCGTCAAATAAAATCCGGGAAGGTAAATTATTTATCACTGGGAATGAGTCAAAGACAATCAACCACACCGTCGATTTGATTCACCAGCATGTGAACCTCAACGGCGTGAAAGTTGTTTTTGTAGATTACCTGGGAGAGATAGAGCCGGATGCGCTCTGCAGAAACGAAACGGAATACCACTCTTTTGGTCGATGGTTGCAAACATTAAAAAACGAATGTAGCGACCTGGGTGTGAAGTTGGTTGTCATGGCCCAGTTGAACCGTGAAGGCCATGACGATGTTCCAAGCATGTCGAAGATAGGGGGTTCATGGAAAATCGCTCAAAAGGCTGATGTGTTCATGGTCGTGGGTTTTGACAAGGAAAAAGGACATTACATCAAGGTGAATAAGAATCGCAACGGCATCCAGCCTGTGACGATACCCATTATTTTTGACAAGTTTACTCAAAGGATCGAGGAGAACCAATGAAACCTGAAATCAACGGTCGAGGCCATTGGTTGGCATCAGTCATGCTGAACGGTCCCGGTCGAAAAGAACCCAAACCGGCGCATACCTCGATATTTGGGAGCCGGAGAAATGGCAACACACGGCAAATGAGAAGGCCGGAAAATTCGGGAAAGGTAAAAAATGGCAAAGAAGACTGAAAAACCTACCAAATCGGGAAAACGGCAGGCTGACGGTAAGTTTCCGAAGGGTGTTTCTGGGAATCCTGCTGGCCCGAAGGTTGGCACAAAGAAGGCTAAGACGGTCTTGATTGAGCAGAAATTGATTGAGCTTGGATGCGACCCGATAGAGGGGATGGTTCTTATGGCACAGGATAAAAAAACGGATGCCGGGATTCGAGCAAAGCTCTATTCAGAGTTAGCGAACTATATTTTCCCGAAACGAAAAGCGGTTGAACACAGCACCAAGGATGGGGAATCCTTATCGTTCACGGTCAACATGGTAAACCCAAATGAATAAGAAAATTAACATTCCTACAGCATTCTCAGGGCTGTTTCAGCCGTTCCGATATAAGGCGTTTTGCGGTGGCAGAGGGTCGGCAAAATCACATTCAGCCGCGACCGCCGCCTTGTTAATTGGCGGGAAGAACAAGAAACGCATTGGATGCTTTCGAGAGGTTCAACTATCCATTAAGGATTCAATCAAACAACTTCTTGACGACAAAATCAAAGCTCATGGGATGGAAGGTTTTTATACGTCTCTGCAAAATGAGATTCGTGGTGGAAATGGAACCAACTTTATCTTTGCCGGATTGGGAAGGATGACCGTCGATCAAATCAAGTCAATGGAAGGAATAGATATTGCCATTATTGAGGAATCCCAAACTATTTCTGAAAGGTCTCTTGAGGTTTTAATTCCCACAATTAGAAAGGCCGGGTCAGAACTTTGGTTTTTGTGGAATCCCAGAAATGCAAATGACCCGGTTGACCAGCTATTTCGTGGTGAGGTTGTTCCGGAGAACGCTCTTATCCGAAAGGTCACTTTTAAGGACAACCCTTTTTTCCCCGATGTGTTGCGTGATGAGATGGAGTTTGACAAGAAGCATAAGCCGGGGCGGTTCGGGCATATCTGGTTAGGAGAATATGAGCCTACAGCAATAGGCGCGATTTGGGATCGGGTTACGCTTCACAATAATAGGCGGAATGAGACCCCTGATATGTCTAGGATTGTCGTATCCGTTGACCCTGCCATATCAAATGAAGCGAACAGTGATGAACACGGGATTATTGTTGCCGGCATTGGAGCGGACCAGCGCGGTTATGTTCTCGATGATGCAACGTTGAAGGGCGGTCCGCATCAATGGGCAACCAGAACGGTTGCAATGTTTGACAAGTGGGAAGCCGATGCGATTGTTGTTGAAGTCAACCAGGGCGGCGATATGGTCAAGCACACGTTGAATAGTGTTCGTCCAGGGCTTCCTATCATCGAGGTACGCGCCACAAGAGGCAAGCACGTCAGGGCCGAGCCTATTGCGTCTCTTTACACAATGGACCGCATATCGCACGTTGGCACGTTTAACGAGCTTGAGGATCAAATGTGCAAGATGACGGCGGCTGGATATGATGGCGATGGCTCACCGGATAGAGTTGATGCGCTGGTTTGGGCCTTCACAGAGCTTTTCCCAGGGATTGTAAATAAGGTGAAGGAGCACGACCCCGATTTATACAAAATTCCAACTATGGTGAGAATTTAGATGCCACATACGGCAAAAATCATTCCTATCCGGTCCCTGGATTCATTATCAATCAACAATCCAAGCGCGGCGGCAACTGCGATCACTGGCCTGGGCAAACTTCATGGATTGATTAATGACCGAGGAATCATCGAACATAGAGCCTCTATTACCCACGAGCATACCGGAATATCAGAATTTAATGAATGGCTTGAGGAATGGAATCAAAGCGGACAGGGTAAACCTGATGAGGGCTCTTCGCCGAAATAACCTGTATTTTCTGATTCAATATCCACTTTTGGCTGACGTCA
>JADFGI010000407.1 GCA_022567815.1 Nitrospinota bacterium | reverse complement strand
TAGTTTTGCCCCTGGGGGCGACGGTGAATACGGTGAATATGGACGGCGCCGCTTTGTTTGAATGAGTTGGGGTTTTGTTTATCGCCCATGATGGGGGTCGGGCTGGGAGTGGATCAACAGATCCTCGTCGCGCTAACCGCTTTACTGGGTTCGATCGGAACCGCCGCCATCCCCTCCGCAGGGTTGGTGATGATTTTCGTTCTGCTGGATATAGTGGGTCTTCAGGGCGAGTTGATTCCGATGATTGTCGGTACGATGCTCGCGGTTGACAGGCCCCTGGATATGTACCGGGGAATTATCAATATATTCAGCGATTCTGTCGGCGCGGTGGTCATCGCCCACTCTGAGGGAGAACCCATTCAGTCAGCGATTAATAAATAATTGTGATTTAGAAAGGTTTGAATTCCAACCTTCTTTGTTTAAGTTTTTTAATGGAGATACTTAGCTCCGGCGCCTTGGGGAATTCTTATGTCGTCCACCATATCCTGAATCTCTTTCGGGGGTGGGGCGGTCAATCGGCTGACCAGGCTTGATGCCATAAAATTAAATAACATTCCCAAAGTTCCGATGCCTTCAGGGGAAATTCCAAACCACCAATTTTCTGCACTGTTGGCGGACGGATTGATGAATTTAAAATAAATGATATAGCTGAGGGTGAAGGTGAGTCCGGTTATCATTCCGGTGATGGCGCCTTCCTTGTTCATGCGTTTGGAAAAAATTCCCATCATGATAACCGGAAAAAATGACGAAGCCGCGAGTCCGAAGGCAAACGCCACCACTTGCGCGACAAATCCAGGCGGGTGAATTCCAAAGTATCCGGCTATGATGATGGCGAGCGCCGCTGACATTCTGGCAAAAGCCAGTTCCTGCTTGTCGGTGATATCCTTCAAAAATATTTTCTTTAAAAGGTCGTGGGAGATGGAGGTGGAGATGACCAGCAGTAATCCCGCGGCGGTGGAAAGCGCGGCGGCAAGCCCGCCTGCCGCGACCAAGGCGATGACCCAGCCCGGCAGGTTGGCGATTTCCGGATTGGCCAGAACAATGATGTCACGGTCGATATAGAGTTCATTGGGGTTTTCGGTGGGAGCATTGGAAATTTTTCTTTCACCTTCAGGGCCACGTATCCCCAAAAATATGGGTTTTCCCTCAAAAGCCTTGCCCGCCGAATACTGTATTTTTCCATCCTGATTTTTATCGACCCAGGCGATGAGATTTGTATTTTCCCAGTTCTTAAACCATGCAGGAGTGGTTTTATATGCCGCATTGTTTACGGTTTCGATTAAGTTGACTCTTGCAAAAGCGGCCACCGCCGGAGCGGCGGTATATAATAAAGCGATGAACACCAGGGCATACCCCGCTGATATACGGGCATCGCGAACTTTTGGGACGGTGAAGAATCTTACGATGACGTGAGGAAGTCCCGCGGTTCCCACCATGAGAGCGGCGGTGATGAAGAACATGTCAATGGTGGATTTTTTACCTTCCGTATAAGCTCCAAATCCAAGTTCCATCGACAATTGATCGAGCTTGTCCAGAAGATAGGTATTGGAACCATCGGTCAGCGTACTGCCGAATCCGATTTGTGGGACCGGGTTGCCCGTCATCTGCATGGATATAAAAATGGCGGGAACCAGAAAGGCGAAAATCAAAACACAATACTGGGCCACCTGGGTATAGGTAATTCCTTTCATGCCTCCAAGAACAGCATAAAAGAAAACAATGGCCATCCCGATCATAACGCCGGTGGTGATTTCCACTTCCAGAAAACGGGAAAAGACGATTCCCACCCCGCGCATTTGACCCGCCACGTAGGTAAACGAAACAAATAAAACACACACGACCGCGACCAAACGGGCAAAATTGGAATAATAACGATCGCCGACAAAATCGGGAATGGTGTATTTACCGAACTTGCGCAAATAGGGCGCTATGAGCAATGCGAGCAGGACATAGCCTCCTGTCCATCCCATCAGATAAACAGCGCCATCCCGTCCGACAAAAGATATGATCCCTGCCATCGAGATGAAAGAAGCGGCAGACATCCAATCAGCCGCCGTAGCCATGCCATTTGCAAGAGGGGGAACTCCCCCACCGGCGACATAGAAATCGTCCGTGTTTCCTGCCCGCGCCCAGATGGCGATCCCAATATAAAGAGCAAATGATGCCCCAACGAAAATGAAAATTAATGTCTGAGTATCCATGCGGGATTTATTCTTGAGGGTCGTTACTATGGTAATAAGTGTCGTCTGGTGAAAATTGATCCCGGTCCTCGTCCACATTATATTTGCGGTCGAGTTTGTTCATCTTATGCACATAGACAAAGATAAGAATGACGAAACAATAAATGGAGCCTTGTTGCGCCATCCAGAAACCTAATTTAAATCCAAAAAAACGGATGTTATCCAAAACATCGACAAACAGGATTGCCATTCCAAAGGAAACCAGGAACCATATTGCTAAAAGTGAAAGGACAATACGGATATTTTCTTTCCAGTAGGCTTTTGCTTGCAGGCTGTTAGAATCGTTCATTAAATTTTTGTTGAAAAGGGTTTTATATTACAAGGCTGAAGCTTAGCAAGTGAGTGGTTCTTATGTAAATGGGCGAAAATTTTTTATGGGTAGGTCACGTTGAATAATAGGACAGGAAAACAAGACGAAAAAATATTTGCTCTCCCTGTAAAGGGAGTAGCCCCAAGGGGAATCGAACCCCTGTTTCCGGCGTGAGAGGCCGGAAATATTTTAACATTAACCTTCCCGGCTTATGCCGGCTCCTTAATAAACCTCTAAACCTTCAATGGATTATGCTTGAAGTAATCATCACCTACAAGATTATTTCTAAGACTAAGATATCTGCAAATTATCT
>JADFGI010000406.1 GCA_022567815.1 Nitrospinota bacterium | reverse complement strand
GAAAAATCATCCGCGGTTCACGACCATTAACTAACAGGGCGGTGAAAAATTATCAGCCTTCGTCTAGAAACCGTCATTGCGCGGAGCCACGCAATGGAAGAAATGAATAACCTCCCCCCACCCCTCCTTGGCAAGGAGGGGAGCTTCTCCTCCCCTTACCAAGGAGACCTTTGCATAAGTTGGTTTTGTAGCTGGCCCATTTATGGGCGTTTTTAAAGAGCCTGATAAATCAGGCAGCTACAAATTCAAAACAAACGCTTTTTTGTTGTTTGCGATGTTTTTTCGACTTATGCAAAGGTCTCCTTGCCAAGGGGAGGTTGGGAGAGGTTCAGAAGAGTTTTCAGCACCTAACTAAAAGGACTTTTTCATGCTCGAAGGAATTTTAAGATTCTCCATTAGGCAAAGGGTATTTGTAATATTAGGCGCCCTGATCATGGCCGTGCTGGGGGCCTACAATTTCCAAATCCTGCCCATTGATGCGGTGCCTGACATCACCAATGTTCAGGTTCAAATCAATACCGAGGCACGCGGCTTCACCCCGCTTGAGGTTGAGAAACGCATCACCTTCCCTATCGAAACCGCCATTGCAGGAACCCCAAAGTTGTCTTATACACGTTCCATTTCCCGGTACGGACTGTCCCAAGTCACCGTGATTTTTGAAGATGGTACGGATATTTACTTTGCACGGCAATTGATCAATGCCCGCCTTCAAGAAGTGAAGGGGAATTTACCTGCTGGAGCGGACCCGATTATGGGACCCATCGCCACGGGCCTGGGCGAGATTTTTTTGTGGACGGTAAACCAGGAAGAGGGGTTCACGAAAGCGGACGGAAGTTCCTATTCGCTCACTGAATTAAGAACTATTCAGGATTGGATCATCCGACCCCAGTTGCGTAATGTTCCAGGCGTTGCGGATGTCAACAGCATCGGCGGTTTTGTGAAGCAATATCATGTTGCTCCGAATCCGGAAAAACTGATGGCTTATGGAATTACTTTCCGCAGTGTTGTGGAAGCTCTGATGAAAAACAATGCCAACATGGGGGCAGGCTATATTGAGCACAGCGGGGAACAATACCTTGTCAGAACTCCCGGTCAGGTTACAGGGCTTGAAGATATCGGAAGAATAATTGTCGGTTCCCATCGGGGAGTGCCAATTTATATCAGGGATGTTGCAGAAGTTGCCATAGGGAAAGAACTGCGCACTGGCGCCGCAACGCAAAACGGAAAGGAAACCGTTCTGGGCACCGTTTTCATGCTGAAGGGCGAAAACAGCAGAACGGTTTCGATCAGAGTTGCTGAAAAACTGAAAGAGATCAACAGCACCCTGCCGGAGGGAGTGGTGGCTAAAACGGTCTATGACCGCACCGACCTTGTCAATGCTACGCTTAAAACGGTAAGAAACAACCTCATCGAAGGGGCTTTATTGGTCATTGCTGTTCTTTTCCTGCTCTTGGGAAATATCCGCGCCGCTATCATAACCGCCCTGGTCATTCCCCTTTCCATGCTATTCGCAGTCACCGGCATGGTCGCCAACAAAGTCAGCGGCAACCTTCTCAGCCTGGGCGCAATCGATTTTGGCATCATCGTCGATGGCGCAGTCATCATTGTGGAAAACTGCAGCCGCAGATTGGTGGAGGAGCAAAAAAGGTTAGGCCGTATCTTAACCCGTGACGAACGTTTCGGGCTTGTTGCGTCCGCCACCAAAGAGGTTTCCCAGCCCAGCATCTTTGGGGGGTTCATCATCATGATCGTATATCTCCCTATTCTTACCTTGACCGGGATTGAAGGCAAAATGTTTCAGCCCATGGCGTTCACTGTCCTGGCGGCGCTGACTGGAGCCATGATTTTATCTGTCACCTTTATTCCCGCCATGGTGGCGCAATTTTCCTCAGGGCATATATCGGAGAAAGAAAATCCACTGCTAAAATGGATTCGCAATATTTACGAACCCTTACTGAACTTTTCTCTGAGTAATCGTCCCACAGTCATTACTTTTGCCGCAGTTCTTGTTATCCTGAGTCTTCTTTTATCCACTCGCCTGGGAAGCGAGTTTCTCCCGACTTTGGATGAAGGGGATCTCGCCATACATGCCTTGCGCGTTCCTGGGACTAGCCTGACCCAAGCGGTGAAAATGCAAGACACGCTTGAGAAAAAAATCAAAGAACTGCCTGAAGTCAATTACGTTTTTTCCAAGATTGGCACGGCAGATATCGCTACTGACCCCATGCCGCCGAGCGTCGCAGACGTGTTTGCGATCATTAAACCCAGGTCTGAATGGCCTGATCCTGACCGGCTAAAATCCGACCTTATCAAGGAACTGGAGGAAAAACTGGCGCAAGTCCCCGGCAATAAATACGAAATCATCCAACCGATTGAAATGCGCTTCAACGAATTGATAGCCGGTGTCCGCAGTGACATAGCGGTGAAGGTGTTTGGCGATGATTTAGAAACCCTTGTATCCGTAGCGAAAAAAGTTGAGAAGGTTCTTTCAGGAATTCCAGGAGCCGCCGATGTCGGGGTGGAACAGGTGACGGGGCTTCCCGTACTGACTCTTGATTTAAACCGGGAGCTAATGGCTCGATTGGGCCTAAATGTTTCCGATGTTCAGGATGTCATAGCGATTGCCATCGGCGGAAAAAGCGCTGGAATGGTTTTCGAAGGAGACCGGCGTTTTGAAATTATGGTGAGATTGCCGGAGGATATACGGTCGAATATAGAACGCCTAAAAAGAATTCCCATTGCCCTTCCAATAAGTTTCTCCGAGCAGAATGATTTTTTCTCCCCAGTGAAGATACCCGGAACAGGTCAAAATCTGAACTACATCCCACTCTCCGCTGTGGCGGAATTTTCTATTATAAACGGCCCCAATC